>JBGSIY010000779.1:0-2815 GCA_041742275.1 Pirellulaceae bacterium
CTGAAAACCGCTTGTGGCGAGAATGGGGTTTATGGCTTTGCTGACTTGTAAGGGCTTGATTTACCGATGACAAAACCGCAGGAATCAAAGGGTGACGGTCACCCAGGAGAACGGGGTGCGCCTTGAATTATAAGCGCCATATTCAAACTGTCCTCCTGTCACGAACGTCTCAAACCAATCGCGTAAAATCGCGATCATCCGAACCGCTCGAAAATCCTCCTTGACACGCCAAACGCAATCCCCTCACACTCGGTTATCGCTGGTTGTTATTTCATTCAGAAGCTGATCATGAAAATTTCTACGTCTCTCGCGCTTGCCGTCTCCGTTACCATTCTCGTGTTGTCTGGATGCAACTCGAAAGAGGGTTTTGCTCCCCTTGCTAACACAGAGTGGCGTAGCGAGAACTTCGATGTCTCAGCCACTTTGGGCGATGGCTGGCAGAAAACGCATTTAAACACGCCCGGCGATACATTCGATTGGCCAGGAAATCTTTTGCAAGCCTTTTTGAATCGGTCCGGGCCATTCGGCTACATCATCAAAGTAGGAAAAGATGTGCCACTGGATCAACTTTCGCTTGAAGATTACTTGGATGCCAGCCGCACACAGTTCACGTCTCATCCAGCGTACAAATTAATTGACGAGGGCGCTGTCGATTTTCACGGTAGCAATTTTCATCGATTTCGCTTTAAGGTTGAAGGCACGAAAGGACCTGCGGCCATGTATGTTCACGTTTGCCGCGATGGTACAAACTTGGTAAGCGTGCAGTGGACCTTTCCTATTGAAACCGATGGAGAGATCATCGTGCCTGCAGCGATCACCCAATTTGATAAAGGAGTGTCGATCAACGTTCTCATACAGTCGAACGAATGAAATAAAGTGTAGATGAGTTTGTCTCGATTCCGTCAGGTGGCCCTGTCTTTGATCGAGCGATTGAATTCTATCGGGACCAGTCGGGTTGGCGCTATTGGGAGGAAGAATCGACGGGGCAAAAAGTGGTGGTAGTCTCGATTTCTAAAACAAAAAAATCCGAACAATCGGATGTACCCAAGTCGGCGAGCAGTGCGTATTGTAAATGGGCAGATCACCGCGCTGATTTGGTGATCCGTAAGGTTACCGGGCATAAGAACTCATGAATAGATTTGTCGCTGGAATGATTATGGGTACATTGGTGACCATTCTGGCGTTGGCACTTTTCGCGGGAATTCAGTACGCCCCGGCCGATCGAGAATTGATTGAAAATTGGCGAAAGATTCGTCTTGGTATGAATCGCGCCGAGGTCGAGCGGATCTTGGGGTTGCCGGATTATGATATTAAACGTGGCAGTGCCTTTCCAACTTGGGCTGAGAAGTCGGTGCCTGATAGCTACTACTTGAACCACGGGCTGTTGGTCTTCACAATTAGACGACTCGGGCCTCAATTGCTGTTGGTTTATGTAGACGAAGACGACTGCGTGGTGTTCGTTTCGAACGCTCCCACGTAGGGCTGCGATTGACCGATAACAAAGCGGTCACCCGAAACCGCCGCATACGCGGGATCTGAAAACATCGTTTTTTGCCGGCGGCGCGGTTACCGCCAGCGTTTTGTGATAAGCCGGACACAAACGAAATGGTAGACACCGAGCTGCACACCAGTCCCGACGGATTGCTCACGCTTACCGTCGAACCGCTTAAGGATGGCGACTGTGCGATCGGCTTTCGCGGATTCGGTTGGCACACTCACGCCGATATCCTGGCTTCGATGTGGTCAACCAACGAAGCTGATGCCGTCCGTCAATTCGTCGACGACGTTCTCAGTGATCGATCGCTAATCGCCGTTCAGATCATTGACGGCAAAACGCACGATGTTTGGATTACAAACGACCCAGCGGAAGACTGCAAGTATCAGCAGTCAAATGAAAAGATCCGATTTCGCTATTGGTCGGGTCGCGAATTTTTTCCTGATGGTAATGTCCTGACGGGTGACCTTCGCCAAAATTGACGCGACAGAACTATCCGATGCAATCGGACGGAGAAGTCGGGCGTTTTGAGTTGAATGGTCAACTGTCGCCCCTGGTTGATCGCCCTGATGTCTCTGAACCAGTTTTGCAACCAGCATGGTTTACAGCCATGCAAAAATTTGCGCGCCTATTTGCAGTGCAAACGGAACCTTGGTGTAGCAATTGCCCTGTGGATTTGTCTACGAATGATCCAGCTCTTGTTGAGCTGGTAAAATCATGCGAAGACTTGAATCTGTATATTAATAGAAAATACCACTGAACTGGCGCGAAAAAGAGGGTGGATGACGACGTAGTCAATCGAAGCTACGGCGCCGAGTAGTTTGAAAATTAATAATCGGCCGCTGCGGCTAGGCGAACACCGTCGTTGCGCTTGGCTGATTAAGCTTGGCCGTTCATGAGAAGTCTTGTCTATTCTGCCTTGAATTGAATCGATTTACCGGTGACAATTGGGTATTAGTCAATGGGTGACGTTCACCCAAGAGAACGAAATGCGCCTTGACTTAAGGGCGCGTTATTTAACCTTTCCTCCAATCACAAACCTTTAAAAAAATCGCGTAACAGAGCGATTAACTGAAGTGCTCGAAAGTCCGTCTCGAAACACCACAGGCGGTTTTCTACTATTCGGCGATCGCTGGTCGTTATTTGGCCATCGATGATATGAGCGACAATCCGACAATCTACGATACCTTAACAAAGGAAATCACTTCTGGAGGTTTCTTTGTTCAGCCTCCATATGAGGACGAACCGTTTCACCGAATCTGCCCTGCTACGAAGTATCAGCTCGGGCGGGGATACTCGGGTAACAGCTTCTGGATCGCG
>JBGSIY010000780.1:0-7522 GCA_041742275.1 Pirellulaceae bacterium
CAACAGCACCACTTTACCGGGTTCCGCGGGGGCTCGATGGGTCAGCTCCAACCACTTCCGTCGAATCCACGCAGCAAGCAACGGACGGGGGCCGTGGCTGTGCACTCGATCGCACAGTTCTGCTCCAAATCGATTAATTACCAGTTGCCTTGCCGCTACGAAATCCGGCGCTGCATAATCCGGCATCTCAAAATCCGGCGCTGGGTAGGCCGAAGTTGGGTTTTCTCGCAAGTCCTCTGTCACATGGAGTAGAGTCCCGATCATCCACCATTCGATGGCTTCACGATTCAACAATGACTCCGTTTGCACAACGTCGGAGCCCTGAGTAAATCCGCATAAATTCTCCGAAAACCATTTACCCGTTTGGCTTCGTTGCGGATCTGCGTTCAAAATATTGAAAAACAGTTCACTGTCGACAATCGAGTCGGCTGTTCGGCCATCCCGGATCAAATTCCAAAAATCGCGATAAAGCTCCGTGCGTCGCGGCTCGTCACTGCGAGTGAGCGTTTCAAACAATTTCGCAACGGATTCCCTGGGATTGACCTCCACCAGCCTGACGAGAGTTTCGTTGTTTTGTAGCCAGGAATGCGGCGTTTCCGTCGCTGATTTCTTTTCAGTTTCCGTCTTTGCGAGTTGAGATTGATCGAGCTGCCAACGAGTTTGTGTGTAAATAATCCAGCCAGCGGCAGCGGTTATGAGCGCCATCGTGACGAAGACAATCGATCGCCGATACCATTTCCGCCGGCGAATCCGCAATTGCCACTGCCAATTTGCTTGGAGTGCCTGTTCGATGAAAACATCGACGCGTTGTTTTTCCACTCCCCAGCTGCCAGCCAATTTTTGAATTCGTTCTGTTTGCGTGTCCGCAAGAAACGTGGCTGATTCCAATTCTTCGGTGATGACTTGCTGAATAAAATCCTCTGCCTCCGAGGCCTCCACACGTCGGATTCCCGAGGATTCACATTGGCGTTCTAACAAAATTCGCGCGCGAGTTGCTCCAATCTGATATTTGGATTGAGCGATGGCTATGGCTCGGTTCTCCAGAACCAGAGTCAGGACCTTGGTTGATAATCGTGAGAACTCACGTTTGAGGAATTCTAAAAAGGCCTGTTCATATCGAGTCAATACTTGATCTAAACGCGCATTTGATTGCAACTCAGCAATCGCTTCTGCATATTCCTGATCGGTTAAACGCAAGCGCTCACGCAAACTCGCCAGTTTGGCTTGACATGCAGGAGAAAACCCCCGTTCGGCAATCAGAATCGCCGACGCTTGTCGCCAAAAGGTTGTGAGCCTGGAATCCCGCGCCACCAATTTAATCCCGACAAAATGAAATAAATCAACCGAATCCGAAGACGCTCTATCTTAACCGATTTTCGAAAAACGGATGTCCCAATATTCATGGCTTCGGCATAGCACCAAAAGCTGACTTGCCCATCAATCACGCTCCCCCTCAAAACGACTTCGCCACTCCGTTTCTAGATTGGGAACCAATTCCAAGACTTGACGTGCCACGTTGTTTGCCATCGGCGGATCAAGACTTTTCAAGCAACTTACTTGGCCCCATTTGGCCTGCAACCATAACTCACTCCCTGCCGGCACGCCGAAAGCAACTCGCTTAAAATATTCTACGGCCTCAGAATGCCTCCCCTGCTCCAGTTGAATATCACCTCGCAGTAGCAGGACCTGCGGTTCATCCGGCAGGACTTTAGCCAAAGGTTCCAACGCCTCATCGGCACGTTTCACCTCACCGACCCGGATTAAATGACGCACCAGCGCCAAACTGGCAAACTGAGCATTCTGATCGGTTGAAATTTCCGGGTCGGTATACAAACCCAGAAGTTGCTCATAGATATCAATCGCCTCATTTAGTGTAGCGGGGACCTTCTGTTCATCTGCCGATAGCCTTTGTTCGATGTCTTTGGCAAGCACAATCAAGGCACTCTTTCGACTTTTGTTATCGGTAATTTTTTTTAAAACCCAATTTGCGATTTCTATCGCTCGCTGGTTGTCGCCCCGTTTCTCAGACATTTCCAGTTCTAACAAGTAGCTCTCCGACACGGCGGGATTGCCGGGCGACAGTTCCGAGCGAAGTTGTTGAATGTGCAGGGTCAGTTGGTCAAACCCACTCGCATCCCTTAGCTCAGGCCGACTTAAAACAAGGCGTTGCAATAGAGAAAACGCCTTTAGCCTCGCATCGGCGGGAACTTGCTGATCCTTCACAAATTTCTGTTGTCGACTCAAAAACGATTTCCCGAGGCGTGTCGCAAATTCGGCATCCTGTGAACCAATCTCATTACATCGGATCGCCAATTCTTGCAACAAAGCGAATTCGCCTTGCCAACCCTTTCCTCCATTATCCACCCATCTCTCAAGCCACAAAATGGCCTCAGCTGCATTCAAAGTCGTTCGCATTAATCGAAATCGTTCCAATTCAATTTGGCGAAAAAAAAGAGATTCGGGAAATTCGCGAGCGAACTGATCGATTGCCGCGTTTGCTTCAGCCACGAGACCCTGATTCTCCTTGGCCAAACTTACCAACGCCTGAGCTCTAATCAAAACAGCCTGCTCTCGCCCCAAACGTTGCCCTGCACTCACAGGCATTATCAGATAAGAATCGGCGAGTGATTTGGCCTCCGAGAAAGAGCCGGCATCAAAATGGATTTTGATCGCCAGCAGCCAAAGGGCTCGGCGAAACGGCGCCGGCAAATCATCGGGTACCCGCGAGGGAACCATCGCGGACATAAGTTCCCATGATTGACTCAGCAATCGGCGGTCTCCGTTTGAGCGAAAACGAAAGTAGAGCAAGCCCGAGTCCAACCACCCGATTTTCCAGTCCTCACCTGACAATAGCTTACGAATTTGTGTTTCTTGATTTTGAATTTCGGTCCAAAAATCGTCTGTCATTAACTGTAACACAGCCGCATTTGTTAATTGGCGCGACAGCTCTTGACTGGATCGTGCCATTCCCTCGGCAACCAATAACGCCTCGCGACTCAACGCGAGCCTTGCGCCCACGCTTGTTTTTTCAAATTGTTCCGGGGTAAACCAATCTGCTAAACTCGAATTCTGTTGATAAAACACCTCGCTGCGAAAACGCCAAACCGTGATTTCATCTTCTAAGCCTTGCGACACCGATTGATCCGCCAACATTCCCCACAATCCCTGGGCATCCGATTGTCTCCCCAGGCAGGTCGAGGCCAAGGCCATGGCTAAAACGATCTGACGTTCTCCGCGACTTGACAATTTTTTTTGTTCGATAAAAGCTGTCATTGAATTATCGACCAATCCGAATAACTGGCGACCGATCGTCATCGTTTGTTCTGACCATGTTCGAGAATTTTCTGGATTTCCAATCGACAGACACAAGGCCAACCAGCAGTCCAAGAAAGTCGTTTCGTACAACATTTGTTCAATCGCGATTCTGTCTTCTGAGTTGGGACTAGGTTGGCTGCTTGTGATTAATGGCGACTCGCGCACGCGGTTTTCAATTTGCTGTTTTATGATAGATGCCTCGTCTTGCATGCGTTCCAATTCGCGAATCTGCTCGATGGCCTCTGCTGGAATCAGAGACTTCCTCCAGACCGATGTCAGATCGTCAAAACGGAGAAACACATCCCCTTTCAGCAATGACAATCGGAGGCCATCATCGTTCAACTCAGGAAACGGGCTTAATACACGGCGGATTAGGTTTAGTTCTGGCCAAGATTGTTTGGCGGCACGATGAAAGTCGCTTTCTTTGATGGCAGCACACAATTCAGCGGCCAATTGTTGTCGACGGAGAGCGTTGGTCTCCAGTTCTAAATCCCACAAGAGTTGTTCCAGATGCAAACCAGACAATCCCGATTCAGAAAGAAATTCGCCGAGGTGTTCATCCGGAGATTGCGCCCGCGCCAAATTGGTTGAGAGAGTTGCAGATACAAGAGTTAGGATAGGCAAAGCAAAAATGCACAACCATTTTGTTTTTGCTGTAGCCTGTTTATCAGATATGCGGAGCATCGAATTCTCATTGGGAATCAGGGACATAGGTGACGCGAGCAAACCCGAATCGCCGACAAGCAGAAATCAGTTCTGTTGTGACCTGAAATTCGACACCACTGCCGACTTGAATAAAGGCTCCTTCGTCTTTGAATCGAAATCGCTCAAGCCAATCTTCGACTTGCCGCTGATCGTTGGTCACCAACGTCCCAGCCCGAAAAGAAACGCCTTTCCCGTCGTTCCAAACAGCAACGATAGCTGGCTCCAGTTCGCGTTGAGACTCCTGCGAATCCTGGTTGTCAACCAAAATTTCTGCGGCCAACTGTTTCTCGGACTGCACAAATGTCGTTGTGGTCAAGAAAAAAATAAGCAACAGAAACACAACGTCAATCATGCTGGCCATTGATAATTCGGGAGCTTTCAACAAATATCGTTTTCGGTGGTTTAATCTCATGCCTCGTACCGATTCCCCTCCATAGTTCTCCCATTTAATCTTCGAGAACGGAGGTTTGAATGGTGTGAACTCCCACCTCACTCAATCGCTTCATCAGTCGATTGACATGTTCGCTTTTGCATCGACGATCACATCGCAGGAACAATTGCACGAGCGATTGTCTTTCTCCTCTCTCTTTTACTTTTTGAATTTCAGAAATCAATTGGTCTAATGAACAGGTCTCGCCCCGCAAAAACAACGTTCCCATTTCGTCCACGACTACCAACAAGGTTGTCACTTCACTCGAATCGGCAGCTTGAGTGACTGTCGGCAATTGAATTGCCTGTTGACTCACACGAGTGATTTGTGAAACGGTCATAAAAAAAATAATCAACAAAAACACAATATCAATCATGGGTGTCATGTTGAATCCGAGAGCGGAAGCGGGTCTACCTCGAGTCAATTTCATGATACCACTAAACCTCGGCGCGTTTTAAAGGCTTCTTTCTGCCCAGTGGCAGTAAAATCTGTTCAACCCGTTTCCCGGCTTCAGACACCAACGAATCAATTCTTGCTCGAAAGAAACTGAGCGCGATCATCGTGGGAATGGCCACAAACAGACCGAGTAGTGTTGTAATTAAGGCCTCACCGATACCACCGGCTAACTCCTGAGGTTGAGCCATACCTTCCTTGGCCGCGATCACATTAAACGCTTCGATCATCCCCAAAACCGTTCCTGTGAGCCCCAACATCGGCGCAATTGTCCCGATAACGTTTAGTACTTCAGTGCGTCGATAGAGCCGGCCCGTTTGATCTTCGCCCGCCTCTTCGCAGGCACTGCGATACTCAGCGAAACCAAACTCATTGTTATGAAATCGGTCCAATCCTGCTAAAACAACTTCCGTCGCCAAAGACTGATTCTTGGTTTGACGACAAAATTCAGCCGCTCTCTGCGTCTCGCCATGAATAATCAGACGATCCAGTTCATCCAAAACCTCTTTGGGCATGATTCGACGCCTGGTGATCGTCAACGAATGATCAACAATAAAATAAACACTGACGACCGACAGCAACAGAATCAGGGAGACCACGCCGTTACCCAGCCAACTACCTCGAAACAACATTCCCAATATTGAATTGGGGTTAGGGTTCGACGGCGAGTCACCGGGCATCGCACCACCGTCAGCTACCACGCTTTGACTATCGGTAACGGTGGGAGTTCCCGAAGGGGTCGATTGCGCATGGCTCCAGGCAATGGCCCACAACCAAACTCCTATAAGAACGATTAAAAAACTGAAACGCCTCGAATTGGGTTCGTACATTTTCTACACAATCGGGGGAATTTAAAAAGGATATTTTGTTGCAATAAATCGATAGGTAACAAGAATGAGAGGAATCAACTCCCACAGAAATCTATTTTTGTGCGTTGATCGCTTTTAAGGATTCGTTGACGTTCATTGCCCTTGCATGATAGGAACTTGCGTATTTTTGATAAAGCTCGTTCTCAAATATTGCGGCCTCGGTTTGCCAGTCTTGCTGTAATGCCAGCTCCCTGGCCTGCGCTAGACCCGCAGCAGCGAGAGCAACATCTGCCTCCTGGTGTTTCAGACTGAAGCGCAACCACCCCAGTATCGCCCGACGCATTTGCTGGTCCGTTTTAGCGCGACCTGCTTGGGCTCGCCGCAACCAATAGTCGCCGACCACTTCCGCCAGCGAGGAAATATCGGCTTGCGGATTTTCTAACGAAATCACGGCACCCCGAAATTGGCCTTGGGCCACTTCCGCAGCGGCCGAGAAAACCTGATGCCATTCCTGCAGCTCCGACGATTTGTTGTCCGCCCAGCGTTGGAGGCGACTGTCGATAGCAGACCACTCTTGGGCCGCAATTTCTAACGAAGCTAAATAGATTTCAATTCTTGGCTCCATGGTTTCACCGCCAAAGTCCTTCAGAATCAACAATGTTCTACGAGCAGCGTCTTCGTCGAACCACAACGGTATCAAGCGTGGATCCAGCAATGGGACTTGGGTCAGTTCCGGCAAAACCACTTTCGGAAAACGAAGACGCTCGCGCTGCTGAGAATCTTCAAGTTGGCTCAACCTGACCAACGCCAATAACGCATCCTCTCGGTGGCCTTCAAAAAGTGCCAGTTCATATTGAGCCAAAATAATCCAGGATCGATAACGGGGCCCCACATCGATTGAACCTAGGGGAATTTCGTTGTTCAATGCCCGTAAGCCGCTTTCGTCGCCACGAGTCAAGCATTGCTCCAAGCGAAATAAAACCAACCCCCACCGGTTTAGCATTTGCTCAAAAGGCTGTTGGGATTCTGCTTCCAAGTTGCCTTGGATAATTTGTTCCCAACCAAATTTTTGACCGCTGGCCGCCATCACGCCATCAGCATTAAATTCAACCGGGGTTTCTAAGAGCACTAATTCCGGTCCCCGCAACACCAAGTAAACGCGTTCATCAATCGCGGCGGAGGCTGACAATGCATGTACGACAGAAACCCCAACTCCCACAATGCAGGCCAACGCGACGCTCAACCCAATGCCGCCTGCAATTCGCGCAATCAATATTCGAACATTAAAATTCATTAATACTCCACCAATGCAGCCCATTCCAATTCTTGCTGGTAGTCGGTCGGTATATCCATCTCCCATTCGAAGCCCGCATGGGTGAGCGAAAATTCGCGTTGCCATTGATGGACCACTAATCCCGCTTGGCACAATTGACGAAAGCCCTCCAAATAAGCCATCGTTTTGCGAGGATTGGACTTTTCCTTAAACATCCACCATTGCCCTTCGGCGGCCTCGACGCACACGGCCAGCAGGCGTTCGGTAGAATCAAACGCATCGGGATTGCCTCGAATTTCAAAGATCCCCCGCTGCTTAGCGGCCTGCAGCAAAACTTTCGCTGGTTCGGAAAGCTGCGAAACGGGAGTCGCGACATCCGCGACGGCCCGAGCTGCTAAGTGTGCCAAGCCCGAGATCGTGGGAGATGCCGAGTTCCATTCTGGAAAACCACCGGTCGCTGGCGAAGTGGAAGGCGATACGTTTCGCGGGATCATCGGGTTTTCCTCACAATCAACCTCGGATCGGCAGAGCATTTGC
>JBGSIY010000781.1:0-3382 GCA_041742275.1 Pirellulaceae bacterium
CGCTTGATTCACACGCTCCATCGAAGCTGCGTCAGCCAGCTTAGTCTTGGCGACGACGGCGAGCGCCCAAACCCAAACCAGCCATTAGGCCCAATGCGAGAACGCCAGCCGATGTAGGTTCCGGAACGGCAGTGAAGAACATCGGGCGGTCAGCACCCGTCCATTTTGTGGGACGCAGCGGGCCGGAGAAAATGCCGTCGTCAGTCGACGTTCCGTTAATACCACTGACGGAGTACCACAGGTCGGCGAACGCGGCCCATGTTGTCTCGGAAACAAACTCAGTGTTTTGGCCTGGATCAATAAAACCAATCATTAAATCTTGGCGACGGCGTGTGGCATTTTGATTGAAGAAAGGATCGTTCGAATCCCAGTGAGCCCCGGCAGTTCCTCCACCCCCACCTTGTTCTACAGGAACAAAAGCGGCAAAGGGGTTACCCGATTCGCGACGGTATTCTTTCAAGGCAAAAGCGCCAACGTAATTTTGAGTACCGAATCGGTTGGCAGCCAACAGACCGTTGTCGGTCCACAATGCGCCGAAACCCATGGCGTGTGCCATTTCGTGTTTGATGACTTCCACCAAATCTCCTGAGGCGAGCAACATAGCCATATCGTCGTTGTCAAATTGCATTTGGCTTGCAGTGGCAATGGCGATAGGTCGGCTTCTTCTTCCACCCCCAGAATAGCGAACGACACTGGTGGGACCTGCCTGACCTAAAATTCCTCCGGCTCCGTCAATGTTTGCCGTTGACGCAACAATTTGCAGTTTGCTCAATTGGCTGCGAACGATACGGGGGAGAGCTGAGCTGTATCCCGTAATCCGCGACTCCCAAAAAGCTTCCGCTTGTAAAAAGTAACTTTGGTACTGAGGATCAACCCCAGATACATCTACGTTCATGATGTCCGCATTTGCGTGAGCGGGAATCAGGCTCCCCGCCATAAAACAACAGGCCACCCAGGTGCCAATTTTTTGAATCATTGCTGTTCCCTCTAGAATCCAAGAGTTTGTATTATGGCCCAACACGACTAAATGCCAGTTTTGCCTATGTCTGTTTCCAAACTTTAAATTAATCGGTTTGGCCTAAATACTCAAGCAAAATTCTAAGAAACCTGACCAAGTCTTCCGAAATTTCCTATTCCACGCAGTTGCCACCCTAAATTGATAGCGTTTTTTACGTTTTTATCGATATGTTCGTAAGAAAAGGCTTTTCTTATTCAACCCTTACAATCGGGCCATCCGATACTACTTTTCGAGAGAATACCGGAACACGGTAAATTCCGGATTGGTTGCAAAACAAACTTGCTGGGAAACTGCAATGTCTCTGAAGAAATGGTGGCTTTCTATTGTTGTCGTTACTGTTGGATGGGCGACGACCGTGCATGGTCAGGTCAATATCCCCAGTCCGCGTTTCTCTCCGAAAAGCGTTCAGGAACCCTCGAACACACGACCTTTGGCCGAACCAGGCATTTTTGACTATGACGGTCAAATGTTTGCTCCGGTCGAATTTTCAAATTTTGACGAACTCAAACCGAATACGGGGCTCTATGCGTCCGTGGATCGGATGTACACGAGCATATCGCGAAGCGGTGCCCGCGACGTCCTACCGTTAGGGGTTACATCACAAGATGTCCCGACCGGCAGCGACTACATGTGGGGCAACCGATACGAGCTCGGCGTCATGTCCGAAGCGGGTGCTGGTTGGGGGCTGGTCTACGAACGCACCAATGGTGTGGCTCTGTCCGCTGGACAAGACTACACGATTGCAACGCCGTTCTTGGTGGAAACGACGTTTTCGAATGTCGAGATCAACCGGACTTTCCGCCAAGCGTTGTCCAATGGTGGGTATTTCGAGCCATACTTCGGCCTGAAATATCTTAACGTCTCTGACAATACCATCGAGGACACGAACATCACGATTGGGACCACGACTGCTGGGAACCGCTTCAAGCAAAAGGTTTCCAACAACGCCGTCGGTGGAGCGGTGGGTGGACGCTATAATCTTAACCGTGGGCGATTCCGCTACACGTTCGATGGATCAATGGCCGCCACGTACAACCAACAACGGTACTTTGCGACTGACCTGTTGTACTCCGGAACGACGATTGGTGTAAATGAATCTTACGATTCCGATCAATCCTTCGTCCCTGCCTTTGACGGACGTGTCGAAGCGACTTACTTGGTGACCCGAGACATTGGGGTTCGAACCGGGTTCCAGATGATGTACCTGTGGGACGGTGTCGCTCGCTCCGACAATCTGACGACTGCCCTCAATTCAAATTCGATCAACGGAATTGGTGGTGGTACAACAGGAGTGTTTGACGAATCCACCTTGGCAGCCGGGTTCAGTTTCGGCCTTGAGTGGAAACGATAACCATCTGCATGAAATTAGATTAAAACGAAAAAAGCCAGCTCCCATCGGGTCTGGCTTTTTTCGTTTCTAAAAAGTAACCGTGGCAATTGCGCCTCATCCAGAACTGCTGAGAATGTGCTGAGAATTTGTGTTGAACGACCGTGTCCGGCTTTGGTCCAACGCATTCTGGTATTTGCGTTTCGTGGTGGAGTCGCCAGGGGCCGGCTTTGGCCAGCTCACCACGCCTTAATCATGATTCTACGACACCCCCCAATCAGTCGCACTCTAAAGGGATTTGCTCAGCCCGTTAGAGATTAACTTGGCCGCTTTCAAAACAGCTTGACTTGGAATGGAGTGGTAGCCTTGGAATGATAAAAACTCGACATGATGTCTTGTTTTGAGAAGGTCGCGGAGTGCGGTCGCGCCATCAAAAGCCAAAACGGGATCGAGAAATCCATGCGATTGTACGACTTGGCCTCCGTCCATTCCTTTCAATGCTGCTTGCCATGCAGTGCGGTTAATGACGGTGCCCGACCAGGCGATCAGGCCTCCCCATTTCCAGCCGGACCTAAGGAAAACATCTGTTGCCAACATGGCCCCTTGGGAGAACCCGCCGATAAACACCTTTTCCATCGGGACCTGGTCCTCGCGAACAAAATGCTCGACGACCGATTTAATTTTTTGATGAGCATCTTCTAGCTCATCGGGAATGAATTCAGCTAGTTCGCTGATTCCCTTGCGTTCGCTAATTAATTGAAACTGCGAGGAACTGATCGGCCACCATGCGCGAGCATCCATCATGGGATCCAACGACAAAGGGGCCGCGGGGAAAATGAAGCGAACTTTGCCGTCCAGATCCGGGGAGGCGTGCACCAGATCTTCAGCCAGGCCGACCAAGTCCGTGCCGGGAGCACCGAATCCATGGCAAAAAAGGGCGATCGCCTCGGGAGACTGTTCCCCGCTGGCAGAATAAACACAATCCAAGCCCGAAATTTCCTGACGTTGATACTTAACCATAATTTCTACCTAACTAT
>JBGSIY010000782.1:0-3193 GCA_041742275.1 Pirellulaceae bacterium
GCGTAAATAAACAGCGTAAATAAACAGGGACAGGTCCCGTTTATCGTTTCTTTGGTCTGCCGGGTTTGCGAATTGTGGATTCCAATCCGAGTTTCTTGGCGGTCGATTCAATCCATGATGGGTTTCCGTAGGGGTTCCCACGAACTACGCTTTGCCGGATTGCCTCAAGTTCCTGATTACTGGAGGGCTCGTTTACATAGTCTTTCCAGTTTTTCAACATCGGCAGCGGCCACGGCGACAACAAAGCTCGATGCTCATCTGTCCCATGCTCGCGAATCCAGAGACTCCCGTATGGCCAGTCTTCGGCGCGGTCAACCAGGTTAGCCCGTAAAGCGTTTCGTTCTACGTAGCGATTGACATGGTAAAAGTGGTTGTCCGATTCAACGGGAAACGACTTGAAACGCCCCTGGTACACGTGACCATAACCGACCACGTTGTAGTGCTTCTGCCAGCGAGTAACATGAGTCACCGTCAACCGTTGCATAAACCGGCCCAGATCTCCATCGTTCTCCGGCCACATCACGAAGTGCCAATGATTTGGCATTAGACAATAGCTTAGAATCCGCATCGATCGCTTTTCTAGAGTATCGGCGATGATCCGTTCAAACGCCAGATAATCCTGGTCGTTGAAAAATAGCTTATTTTTGCTGACACCCCGATTGAGAACATGATAAACCATTCCTCCGGGGGCGACGCGAGCTTTTCTAGGCATTACTAAAGTTTAAACTAGCGCGTTCTGCCCGTCAACAACGGGACCTGTCCCCGTTTCTCCAAAATATATCGTGTTGCCCAGGTGGCGATGAGGTCACCGACAAACGGGATGTCTGCGGGTTGGTTGACGAGCAGATGATCGGCTCCGTCGAGGGTGACAAACGAAACGGTCGAACCCGCCTGACGAAACATCTCCAATCCGTGGTCAAACGAAAGGGTTTCATCCATCGGCGAAAACAAGATCAGCAGAGGGAGTTGCAGTGCGGCGATCCGTTCCGGGTGATTCCAATTCCTGAGCACTTCAACCATTGGCCGACGAATGGTGTGGGTTCTTCCTCCGATCACGACATCCCCCACCCCCAACGATTCGATTTCTGGATTTTGTTGGACGAGGTAGTTGGCCAAGTGTTGTGTGTGGGCGGGAGAAGCGATATTGATGACGCAGCGGGCCGAGGGGATTTGATCGGCGACAGCAATCATGCCCGCACCCCCAAGGCTATGGCCGATCAATATTTGCGGTCCCTGATGGTGTTCTTCCAAGTAGGCTGCCGCTGCCTGAATGTCCTCGATGTTATTCAGAAAAGTGGTCTGGCTAAAGTCACCTTCGCTATCACCCAACCCGGTAAAGTCAAAACGTAAAACGTTAATGCCTCGTTCGGCCAAGCGGCGACTGATACGCACGATCGCCTTCAGGTCTTTGGTGCAAGTGAAGCAGTGCGAGAAAATCGCAGAGGCAACCGGCATCTGCTCGGGGGTCTCAATGATGCCCGTGAGCGTCAGGCCATGTCGGTTTTTGAACTTGATACGTTGGCTGATTCGTGGCATGAAACTAATGGGGGGTTGAGAATAAACAAACAAAAAACAACGGGCCGCTGAATTTGGGAAACAGGCAGCGGAGTCAATCCGCACCGCACCGCATCAATCCATATTCAACAGTCCAAATAGATTTCGGGTCCCCAACGCTTTGGTTGCCCATAACCGCTCTCCGGCGGCGAACCCGGCGGCCGCTCCAAAACTGCCAGCCATCGCCTCGACCCGTTGGAAGACATGATGCTTGTCGGTAGGAAACTGAGTTTGATAACAGCGAATCGCTTCGACCTTTTGCTCAAGTGTTGCCGAAATGTCGTAAATGAAATGACCACTCTCGGGATTCGAACCAGGGACTTCAAAATTCAATGAGTAGTAGACCTGTTGGCTGATTTTATGCGGGGGCAGGTTGCCAAATTCGCTATCCCATTTGGTCAAACGACTGTAAAACACGGCGGCGTCCGTGATCTGCATTGCCTGCCAATGGTCGGGAGAGGCAAGTGGTGTTTTGCTGCCGAGACCCAAGACCAGACGCGGTTGAAATTTTCGGAATTGAGTTGCCAATAAAACTCTGGCTTCATAGGAATCAAACAACTTGCGATTGGGTAGGTCCAAGATGATTCGCTCGTGAATCCTCAGCACGCGAGCTGCGTCTTGAGCCTCGGCCAAACGTTCATCGCGATGAGAGGAGAGCGGAGTTGGTTCTCCATCGGTGAGATCAATAATTCCGACCCGGTAGCCTTGGCGTACGAGATCCGCCAGTGTTCCACCACAACCGATTTCAACATCATCAGGATGAGCACCGACGGCGATGACATCCAATTTCTGGGCAGCATTCATTTGTATTTCGTGTTTAGGGTCAGGCGTTTGGGGTCAATAGCGAATGCGTTGGATGTCAGAATGCTTCAGTTCGATCACCTTCCCCTCAGGGCCTTGTAACCGTACGCCGTCCTCGTTGATTTCTTCCACCGCGAACAAGGCCGCCCCGCCCGTGGCATAACGTTCTCCGTTACGAGTCGTGATTCCGGGAACATCCGACAGGTCCATCGGCTGTCGCAGCCAAATACTGGGGGACTGAGTCTTTTGCGAGCCCGCATATTCAAATTCAGAAAAGCGTGGTAGCGAATCGGCTTGTTCGGTAGTCGCCGCCACTGGCAGTTCATCCACAAACTTCGGTTCGGTTACGACACCTTGGTCCATGCTCCATGCCAAGCGGTCCGTCTCCCAATCGACCTTGGGCAACGCAATACGACAACTGGGAAACATCAGCAGCGTCTGTCCATCCCCAAAGTCCTCCGCGAGGGGGATTCGTAGATGATCGCGTTCCGACCAGACGGCCAACACTCGGTCCCAAGGTAATTTCCATCCTTGCAGGGCCTCTGCCGTGGGCGCTGGTCCAGGTTGGATCGTTAGCATCGAACCGTCATCCAGCAAAGCGAACCAGCCATTACCTCCGGGTTTTGGTTTGCGGAAATTACTGTTGCTGCGAACGATGGCTTCGATTTCTTGGGTGGGTATGCTGACAGGATCCACCAATTCGGGAACTCGCATTGTCAAAAGGGGCTCACTTGAAAACTGGAGTTCTGTAGCGCAGAGTAATTCGCCGTTTTTCAAAAACACACGATCTTGTCCACTGCGGTTGAGCAAGCCGTAGACCGGTTTGGGTTGGGAAAAG
>JBGSIY010000783.1:0-4317 GCA_041742275.1 Pirellulaceae bacterium
GCCTCTGGCTAAGAGCTACTCAGGCGGGGTTTCCTCCCGCTTGTCTTCAAACCATTTCCAGAACGCACGTGCATGGCTTTGTTTTCCGACAGTATTGTTGTTCAGCGAGGCCTCACGAGGACTGGATCAAGACGGGCTCGATATTGCAAATGTCACAGTCGATGCGGTCCATAATTTCTTCGCCAACGAAGAACTCCACGTTGAAACGTCCGAACTCCAATGAGGCACCGGTAGCATTTCGATCCTCAACGCGTATTCGATCAATCCCTTCCGATAATGAACCAAGTGATCGCAAAGGTAGAGGATTTGTGCAGTGAATCTTCCAAGTGCGATCAGCATCAACCACTACCATCTCGAGCGAAATGGGATAGGTGTGAAGGGTGGCGACAGCAGAAAGTCGTCAAGATTCCGGCTGTGTAGCGAAGTGATACTTTGTCATGCTTTGGTCGCAATTGATCGCGATTTAGGCTGATTCGGCGAACGTCACCGAACACGGGGCGGCGACTATTGAGTGTCCATTGTAATCCGACCGCCACCGCCGTTTCCGTGGATGCGATGATTCTGTGCTATTCCGTTGCCCACATGAGTACATCGGGGGTCACCGACCCATCGTCATTGATGGTGACGAGTTGTTCGTCACCATCGCGACCAATGAGGAACTCGCCGGGAAAAACATTCTCAAGTTTCAGTCTACCGGATCGTTTGACTTCCGCGACCGGGAATTCACCTCCCGGAATGCCAAAGTAGTACTCACCCGGCAATGGTTGTCCGTGCTCATCTTTCATTGTGACTGTCACACTGAAAGCCTTCGCACCGCCCGCGATCAAAAGTTTAGCCAGTTTTTTCTTTCCTCGGCTGACCGCCATGGGCAATGGAGCACACTCATGGTTGCCTGCGCAGGCCATAACATCAGCACCCCGTTCAATGAGCATCGTCGCGATGACAACGGCATCATCGTCGGACAAGTGCTCCGAACGTATCGAGGAACAACACTGCAACGGAGTTGTGCCGTCCTCCTGTGGGACGTCAACATCCGAACCCGCATCAAGCAATAAACGGACTATCTCTGGTTGGTTCTCGTAAACCGCCCATCCCAGCGGAGGAATGTCCTCACTCAACGCTGAAAGATCGACTCCTGCGTCTAGCGCAGTAGTCACAGTTCCAACGTCCCCCTTCTTGATTGCGGCGACCAATTTGCGAACGGGACTCGATTTTGCCATGTTTCATAATCCATAGTTGAGCAACGAAAGTCTAGCGATAACCCGAGTGCGAGGGGCAACGATTGCCTTGGGGAAGTCACCTTTCGAGCACTTCGGTTGATCTCTTTGTTACGCGATTGGTTTGAGAGGTTTGTAATTGGAGATGAGCCTAATCACCGATCATCAGTGTCATCGCGCACTCCTTTCTCTTGGGTGACCGTCACCCCGAACCTGTCTCTCTATTGTCTCCGAAAATCGGTTCAATTCAAGTCAGAAAAACCCAAACACACGATCTACATCACTCGCTGTTGCGGCCAAGCGTAACGGCCCGATTCAACCGGCGGCGACTGAAGACGTGTGATTCCAATTGCCGTCTGATTCGCCGCTCGGTTGCAATCGATGGTTCTGCCAATCTGCGTCCTGGCCGGATGTGCCATTCAAGCCGTTGGCTAAATTTTTTCTGGAGGTGGGTTAGCCTCAAAGTAATTGCGATAGTGTTCTGCTCGGAAAGCATCAACCTCAGCGTGAATTCGGTCCATCGTTCCGACACCATCCATGTTCTCGATGTATTCGTGGGTTATCGAATTGTATCCGTCTTCATAGGACAATTGTGCAGCAGAGGTGATGTCACTCACGTGCTTGACAAAGACTCCGTAGCGATACCGCATGATTTCTAACAGGAATCGGCCCCAAGCACCGCGGGTTTGCACATACATGTTGCGTGTGCCGTCTGCGACATCCTGGCATGCATCAGCGCGCCCGCGATCGTACTCTTCTTGAATCAGCTCAATTATTGCAGCCTCCGCTGGCACAAAGACGGTGGTAACCGAGTCGCCGCCAGAAAAACTATAATTTAAAAATGCCGGCTAAACGGCGACGTCGGTTGACCGCATTGTTATCCGTTTTGGTTTTAGGTTGACGCTACCATTGATTCGAAGACAAGTCACGTATTATTGGCAGAATGTCACACAACATTCCCCAAATTGCGTTTGCGAATGTTCCATGAAATGTATGCCGCAGCAAGAATTAGATTTGGAACTGCGAAGTAGACGATCAAGGGTGTGTATTCAATTTGAATCCAAAAATAGTGTTGGTGCAAAATTGGATCACCAGTCAGAACATTTTCTTCATATGTCGTGCCGGATCGCGTCCACATAAATGTGGCAATCAATATTAGAGCCGGAATTACAAGCAACGCGGCGTTGAGAACCAATGTCCAACATAGCCAACGGGGGTTGATGGGACGCCCATGCATCGTTTCCGAAGGCGAAGAGTATGGATTTGTTTCCGTCGCGTCCGGCATGGTTCAAGGACTTTTCTTGTCTCGGTCGAAAGGATAACTCTGGCGATCACTCAGGCGCCGGCGAAAAAAGATGTTTCAAATTCGCGGCCAACCGGCGACATGCGTGCATCGATTTGTTCAAGAAAGCCGCATTGGCGGCGTAGACTTGAATGTTGATTGATTGGGCGATATTGGGTCATGCATAGCTTGGTTTCTTTTCATTAACATCCCGACCAGGAGCAATGCGTTGCCGACTTATGAA
This sequence comes from Pirellulaceae bacterium, assembly GCA_041742275.1. Lineage (GTDB taxonomy): Bacteria > Planctomycetota > Planctomycetia > Pirellulales > Pirellulaceae > BJ22. The sequence goes on from JBGSIY010000783.1 coordinate 2,744, forward strand.
AGTCTACCCTCTGAGCCCCCTTACTTCAACGGAAATCTGTTCCCGAAAATGGCCGAAGATCTGCGACTGGCCGGGGGGGCCAAGCAGACGGTTTACAGTGACCTGCGTGCCACTGGCCAATGGGTCGAATCCCGCTGAACTCAACGTTGGAGTACAGGCCTTCAGCCTGCTCTAGCGCGTTGAGCATCCGCATAATTCAACCTAGCTCGGTGAGGCAACGGAAAGAAATGAGTAACCCCCTCGTCCAACACGACGATGCCACTCCTTTAGACCGCTGGATCAAGGCTGCGAATAGAACCAAATCCCAAGTAAGCAAATCACCAGAAAAAATCAGCCAAGGGGAACGGTGAAACCACTCACTCCCAACACGCCCTCCCCAGCATAGGGCCTTTGGAACAGAGAATTTGAGCATCGGCTACGCTCGACAATCCATCAACCCAACCTAACGTCATCGCCTCACTACGCGATGTCAAAGTCTTTTTTATCTGATTTGTCACTTAGATTGGAACTTAAGGTTGGGCACCAAAATGTAGACCTCGCCCGCCCGACGCCCCCATTCCTCCAAGGTACCTTCTGTCGTCTTGATCGTCTCTCCGTTCGTGATCCGGATAGCCGCGGCATTGACCAACCCAGCGGGCGTCTTCATCCCGTTTTGGGAGCCTTCATATTTCACCGCGTGCTTCCCATCGCCAAAATACAAACGCCGAGCGGCAACAGAGACTGCTGTACTAGTAACATTCAGGATCATACCACGACTGGATTCAACGTGGCTTATTTCGATATCACCAATTGGAAACTCGATCAACACCGTATTCGACGAATGTTCTTCCTGGAAAGCAGTAGTTGGCATCGACAGACCGAATAGGATCAGGGCGGCAATCATAATCAGAAACACACTGCGGAGAGGCGACATGTTTTATCCTTTTGTATGGAACTGAGGAACCAGAACTTCGTATTATCAACGACTAGAGTATTTTAAAATGACATTTTTGGTCTAACCACCTGGTTTGAGAGTAAATAAATTTTATTGCTCAGTCAAGAGTTTGATATGGGAAACTTCACGGCTGACGCGGATATTCCTATATCAACTCGCTGGCGGAAATGGATTGGGGGTTCTTTTTCTTGTTGCGTTGGCGGTTTTTAGCGAAATCAACCGCTCCCGAGCAATCTAGGTACCGCAGGACGGGAGCGATGAGAATTTTGGCTTTCGAATCCCGGCCCTGCACGGCCTAGCCCTCCTCAGACAACCATGAAACACTGCGCCAGTTAACTTATGAGTTAGGACCGTTCGATAAATAAATGTCTCCTTTGGCTCCGCGAATAATTGAAAAAAGACGCTTCTTTCGCCGAGCGAATGGCTATAAAAAATCCGCAGGATGTTAAAGGCGGGAGGCTGAAGCCGTCAGGTTTGTCACGGCGCGTACGCGCCCTCTCGCTTCCGTCGGGCTCGCGGACTGTTGAAATAGTGCGATGCGGGATATGAAATTTTTTTGCTTTTTCGCTGTCCCTGCAATCAACGGAGATTTCTTGAGCAACGCGATTTACTTGTGGCGTTTTTCACTTTGGTGGCCTTG
>JBGSIY010000784.1:0-2232 GCA_041742275.1 Pirellulaceae bacterium
CGCCTCCGCCGTTTAAGACGCGGATCCTCAGCTAATGCCTTGGGCGGGGGGGAGGGAGACTCATTGCTCTGCACTTGAAACTGATTCATAGGGCCTCACTTGAGCACCAGGCTGATAGGACTCAGCCGATGCACCTTGGAAAATATAATAAAAATGATTACAGGGTATATCTTTTAAAATCTGGGGCTCGGGAATTCCGGGCCAATAAATTTCTAAACTATCAATCTTTTCCGAGGCTTCGAGACCAATGTGCATTTTCCAATCGTTGACGGCCAGAAAACTGGAGGCACCATAAACATGGCGAATCAATTTTTTATCTCCGACATTCACAACGACTTTGGTGCCAATTGCGTTTGTATTGCCACCGCGACATTCCAGCCATAAAGAAACAAAATTGCCCGTATCAACGGTTTCGTTTTTGGCCAACTGAAGCGTTCCATTGCTGTTAGCCACGACAAAATCGATCCGCCCATCACTATCAAAATCGGCGACCGCCAATCCTCGACTGACTTGAGCGTCCTCAAATGCCGATCCCCCTGCTAGGGTCACATCCTTGAATTTGCCTCCACCTTGAGCTTCGTACAAACTATTGATTTGCCCAAACCGGATGTCGCTGGAAAACTTTTCAACGTTGTCGAAAATATGCCCATTGGCAACGACTAAATCTTCTTCGCTATTATTGTCCGCGTCGAAAAAACAAACGCCAAAACTCAACCTCGCTCGAGACGTCTCACCGATTCCGTATTCATCCGTACGGTCCACAAACCCTAACGAAGAGTCCTGGCTGTACAAATTGGTTGTTTCACTTTGGAAATTAGTACAAGCCACGTCCAACAAACCATTGTTGTTAACATCGCTGAGGGCCGCGCCCATGCCAGATTGTTCCATGCCATTTTCACCGTAGGCCACGCCGGATGTTCGGCCAATCTCCTCAAAGGTGCCATCACCGCGATTGACAAAGAGAAAATTTCGCGAGGCATCGTTGGCCACATAAATATCGGTGAGGCCATCGTTGTTGAGGTCCCCTAGGGCCACGGCCAGACCCTTGCACGCACTTGCGTCTTGCACCGTACCCGCTGCGGCATTCAACAGGGATTCTGCTGGAAAGGCAGTGGCGGTGACGTCAGTGAATGTCCCGTCACCATTGTTGCGATATAATCGATCAGCCACGCCGCGATAGAGCAACGGTGCACAGTAGACATGGTAATTGTTGAAATAACATTTGATGGCGTTCTCTAGGGTGTAGTCGATGTAGCGTGCGACATACAAATCCAAATGACCGTCCTGGTTGAAATCAAAAAAACCAGAGCTCGTGCTCCACCTGCCATCGGGCTCCAAACCTGACTCAGCGGTTACATCGACGAACCCACGTCCTTGTTCATTTCGCAATAATCGCTCTCCTCCACCCCAACTCGTCAGATACAAATCGATCCATCCGTCGTTGTTGTAATCGGCAGCCGCGCCACCCATCCCAAATCCAAAACTAACAACGTTCCATTCGTCACTGGCGTCCCGGAAGCGACCCTGTCCGTCATTTAAGAAAAGGCGATTGGGGATATCCTCTGGACGTGCGGGGCACGCTTTTACACTGCCACCATTGATTGCAAAAATATCGGGTGCACCATCACGATTGAAGTCGGCCACAACCACACCCGCCCCCATCACCTCTGGTAAAAATTTTTCTGGGGTTCGCGACGCGTTATGTCGGAAGTGGATGCCCGAATCGGCAGTCCAATCAATGAAATTTAATTTGGTGGAAACGGTTTCTTTTTCTGGTTTCGAGTAACGCTCAAACAACGCCTCACGACTGACCTCAGCCAGATTGCCTTTAAAGTCAACCTTCCGCCCCAAATTGTCTTTTTGTTGAGGCGTTGCCCGCTTAACGGGCTGTGTCGATTGCATCGTTAATCGCCAGCCAAAAAATGCCAGTGCGATAACCAATAATAGGATGCCGACGATTTTTGACATGCGAATTTACTCTCCCCTAGGGGAGCTCCCTTTATTGACCCTAACAAATGAGGTTATTTTCTGCGCTCAATTTCTTGTTCCAACCGCTGCAACTGCCCCAGTTGCGTAGCATTGGCATCCGCCTTCATTTTCTCAATCAAAACCTTGCAATTCGTGTAATCACCAGACTCAAAATATTGTTTAAGATCCGCGGAACGTGTGGCATAACGCTTTTCAATTAAGTCTTTCGATGTCTTTTCGTTTCGGACTCGGATCGCTTCCTCA
>JBGSIY010000785.1:0-3644 GCA_041742275.1 Pirellulaceae bacterium
ATTACACGAGTCGTTTGTGCCGAGCGGGGAAGGCTCGCGTGAGTGCCGAAGTGGCGGGGATCTTTGATCGGCTGGGGACCAGTGCCGAGTTCTGGGATCAGCGGCTAAAGAAGTTTTTCGGCAAGTCCCGTTTGATGGGGAACTACTTGGCGTGTCAAACTGAGCGTCTGAAAGAAATCGCGACCCGCCGTGGCGTGCACCATGTGGACAATGCACTGGGGCAAATCTCCACGTCTAGCTGAATCGCCCTCGAGTGACCCCAAGCCGCAGCTCCCCACTCCCGACGCCTCTTCTGTTCGACTTTCACCGATAGTTCGGCATCACTGTGTGCTATGGCTCCTTCGTTTTGAGAATCGAGCCCACCTCGGCCTCAAAACTGCCGAACGAAACCCAGCCGTCGTCGCTCAACGTATGCTTCACACTCCATGCAATCACCTGATCCTCCTAACCGGAGGTAAAGGGCACGGTGAAAATAATGCATGTCCTTATAACGACGGGACGCCTGTGTTCGACTTTCACCGGTAGTTCGGCATCGCGGTGTGCTATGGCTCCTACGTTTTGAGAATCGAGCCCATCTCTGCCTCAAAGCCTCTCGAACGAAGCACAGCCGCCGTCGCTCAGCGTTTGCTTCGCACTCCAAGCAATCACCTGAGCCTCCCAACCGGAGGTAAAGGGCACCGTAAAAATAATGCATGTCCTTATGTTGGAAAGTTAGATGCCATCCACTTTTGGCAATGTTGTCTTCGCGACGCCCCTCATGAAAAATTGCTATTGGTCGTTGTCGGGGATGACCGAATTCGCCTGGGTGTGTTTTGGGTCGCTACTTCGAATGACCTTTGTCTCGTCATTTAAAATCGCGGGATCAAACCATGCATCGTCAAGATCTTTGTTTAACGAAAACCAATGAATCTTGTACGAAGTTGTTTCCAAGATGCCTTCCTTTCGATCACCAATTTTGACGGCTTTGGGAACCCTGTCCGTGATTTCAATCGGGACGGAAATTCCATCAATCTCATTCCATCTGACCTTGCGTCGCGACATCATGAGATTTTTTGCCAGAGGATTATCTGGTTGGTATGCACCGGAAGTTGTCTCCAAAATAACAAAATTCTCGCTGTCGAATTTCATCGTTGTTCTTTGCATCCACACTTCTTCAGACCTACTCTTGGGTTGGAACTCAAAAGTTATTGTAATGGTTCCGTCAGAATTGTTTTCAATTTTTTTTGCAAATGTCGTTAAAGAAACTACTTGCGATTTAAAGGCCTCTGGATCGAGCCATAGTCTCCCAGAATCTAATGAACCCCAACCGGCGTTTCTGATGTCGGGAACTCCATGCTGGGCAAAATAATAACCATTCGGTTTTTGATTATCTGTATTCGTCCATGCCGCTATCGGCATTAGTCGCAAGTACCGTTCATGTTTGTCGAAACATATTCCGCTTATTTGCTCGGTAACATCTTCGGTAATTTTCGGAGGTGTATCAGTGGAGGCATGGATGTCTTTTTTCAAATAGTTCCTGGCGTAATAATATTTTTGACTGGCGTGGTCAAAAATAAATCGGTGATAAACATTCACATTGTGGATCAGGGTTGGCTCATCCTCCCGCGCCACATCCAGCGTATTGGATGTAGCAGATTCGACCATTAAAAAATCGCCCTTCTCCACCGACGGAAAGATTTGAAAACAACTATCAATGATGCTCAACGCCTGGTTCGTAAGCGCCAATCCATCATCTTCCGCTTTTGTCTGAAAACCGCCAACCGCCGCAGAGATCGAACTCGTTAAATACAAAACGAAAAGAAAGCAAAAAGCATTTCGACAATTCATGAATAATCTCCCAAATGAAAATCACTGCAACCCGCCGTTGCAGTGTTTTTGAACGAATCAAGGATTATTCGCAAAATGAACGGTGATTTTCATTGAGCGAAAAGTAACGATCCGACGGCTAAAGTCCCAAGCTAACCAGGACCACCGCCACCCGTCCCTGGGCCAACACAATTAGAGTCTCCTATCGGAGTTGAATCCAGGACCGACATCTCTTGACCGGCATCTGTCCAATGACAGGGAAAAGCCATATCAGGATATTCACTATTTTCACAACCACACGTTTGCACATATGAGCAGAGATGAGATTGCCCAAGAACCCAATTGGTCCAACCAGGCTCATTGGCGACGGCGGGGGCCTTAAGCCAAACATCGTTTTCTGTCACGACGCGTCCAGTTTCCTCCGCACATTCATAAATCCAAAACCCCCCGCTGTAAAAGTGCGTATCCCAACAGGACTTAGTGACGCAACCGGCCGACGGACTCCCCACGACATCTTCGCACGAGTGCTGGGAAGGAACGTAACATTGGCCCAACCCGAGATTGGCCGCAGTTAAAATAAATACAAAAGTGAAAACTCGTAACATGAGCTGACTCCCCTTAAGAAAAATTTATTTCTCCAAATCAAATTTCGTTGCACTTTCAAGCGACAAACCTCCTTTCAAGTCGACCGACCACGCCAATGCACCACTTCGTTCGAAACTCGAATCGAATGGGACTGTTAATTTTACCTTGAATAAATTCTTGCGAATTTTCTTAATATGAGCTTTTAAATCCGGCAGGTCTTTCGCAGACACATGGATGGAAACAATTTCAGTTTCTTCGCTCGCTTCTTGCTCCATCTTGCCAGCTTCACGTGCGATCCCAGCCCTTGGACTTTCGCTGGGAGTATACGCAATCAATACGTTGGTCTCAAACTCATTCGTTTCGTTGTTTCTCCGAAGCCAACATGTCTCTGGACCGATGGTGAGAGCAACCTTCTTTCTAACCGAGAGGGCCAAAGAATCATTTTTGCCGGTCAACGAATCCTTGACTGTAACAACGCCATAAATGGGCCCATCGACCACGGCCTGGGAGTGCGCCGAAAGCCGCAGAACTGGCGTTCCCGTCAAACTTAGACCGAGAACAACATCCGTTAAATCTCCCTTGCTAGAGACGGAAAGATTTTTGAATTCAATGGGTGGAGTTAACACGATTGGCACATCGAATTCCACTAAATCCCCCTGGGAAATCTCCATGATCAACTGCCGATGCCGCAACGCAATCAGGCCCGCAATCCGATATTTCAAACGCAAGTTAAAAACAAGATTTTTATCGCCATCAACAAATCGAAAACCAAATTCGCCTTCAGGAGTATCTGCCCGATCAGGAATGTTGATCTTGGAATGGAATCCAAAATCCGCCCGCCCAGCAATTTCCTTGCTTTCAACCACGGGAACAGAACAACCACACAAGGGCTTGATCGCTTCGAACAAGATTCCTTGCTCGCTCGGGTTTTTGAGGACTAGGTTGACCTCACATTGCCCACCCCCTGGCAAGTCGCCAAGGTCCACAACCGCTTGAAAAAAGGTTGTGCCATTTACCGGTTCAATCACACCTGCACCAGTTTTTTTCACGACTCCGTCCGACACTGTTTGAGCAACGCCGATACCCGCGATTGAAAAAACCCCAGTAAACAAAAAGAAAAACACAGGGAGATCAAAACGACGAAGCAACATATTCGAATTCATCTTTCATCCCTTATACAAAGTTAAAACCAAGGCAGGAGAGGGTAAGGCACAGGGCCCAGTATTGAGACGTAACAAAAGCATAGCGGGGGG
>JBGSIY010000786.1:0-3010 GCA_041742275.1 Pirellulaceae bacterium
GAAAAACAACATGCCCGATGAGACAATAGGTTTACCAAACCAACTCACCGGCGAGGCGTTCTGTAGTTCGGGAGCACGCGGGAAATTGGTATCGGATGATGGATGCTGTTAAGGCTCCCATACGTGGAGCCATGGCCGATAGGTGCCAAATATGGGTTTACCACAGGCGCCATTGTTCGCTGAAGATAACAAAAATTCCCAAGAGCAAATTGGTCACCCCGTGGGCGACAATGCAATCGAACAAATTTCCTGTTTTGACCATCAACCAACTCACCAATGAAAACCAGACGATCGCGGCCAAGGCTTCATGGGGATGGGTTAGCACAGCGTAAACAACCACCATCATCAGACTCGCGAGCGAAACTCGCGACAACGAACTTTCGTACCAACCATCGGGCGACGTCCACCACCGCACCAACCATCCACGAATCAACCATTCTTCGGCAACCGGAACCAAAATCACCAAAATTGAAAACCTCAGCAAAAGAAACAGGCCGAGAGTGGTAGAGGAATCAAAATATAAAAAAGGATTCAAACCCGCTCGCGTGGGAAACCACGCGCCCAAACCAAGTGCCTGGATTCCTGCTGATTCGACTTGAAGCTGGCAGATGGCAATCCATAAAATGGCACCGACGATGCCCACCGACACCGCCAACAGCGACAGACGAACCGGAAAAGGTTTCATTGCCACGCGCCAACCCACGGCGATAGCCGTAGTCATCAGTGCTGCCTGCGCCGCTACGTAGACCAATATTTGCTGGCCAAAGGGGAGACGAAATTGCGGCTCGTCAAATTCCGGTTCCAGCGGGGTAGGGGAAAACAGACCAACAATCGCCAAGACCAAAAAGGGCGCGAGATATTTGAAAGTAGGTGGACTGGGCGAGGCATCTTCGGTCATTTTTTCTTTACGAATTGGATTGACTAAAATGTAGGGACCAACGGAAATAGCGATGAGAAGTGTTTTTGACATCCCTCCAGCTCAACCGATCATCGCCGTGACCTTCCGTCAGAAACTCGGTACAATGATCTTAGATACAATGTTACTTATGTTACTTGCTGAATCCGTTCAATGCGAGATGAAACGATTCGTGTTGAATTGCCGGCGTTTTGGCCATGGCGAATCCATGAATTTGAGAATCCATGAAGAGGGGAACTTATGCGTCATTTTCTAACACTTACTTTGTTAACCCTATTCTGGGTGGCAGGTTCCCTGACAGAGGTTTTCGGCCAAGAAAAATTGACAGAGGCCGAGCTAACTCAACGGCGCGAGGAAATGGTGACTTTGGCTGTGGAGGGAGCGGGAGTGAAACATGCCGGAGTTCTCCGTGCGATGCGCAGCACTTTGCGGCACGAATTCATGCCCAAAAGCATGTGGGACCAAGCCTATTTGGACGCGGGAATCGCTATCGGTAAAAAGCAGACGATTTCGTCACCGTTCATCGTGGCCTACATGACCGAATCCATCGACCCTCAACCAACGGATCGCGTTCTGGAAATTGGCACTGGCAGCGGTTATCAGGCGGCCATTCTCAGCCCGTTGGTCAAAGACGTCTACTCGATTGAAATTGTTGAGGAACTGGGCAAGCGTGCGGCCAAGACCCTCGAACGTCTGGAGTATAAAAATGTTTTCACAAAAGTGGGGGATGGATATTTAGGGTGGGAAGAGCATGCCCCCTTCGACAAAATCATTGTCACTTGTTCGCCAGAAAATGTCCCCCAACCTTTGGTCGATCAATTGCGTGAGGGAGGGATGATGGTGGTTCCGGTCGGGGAGCGACACCAACAAACGCTTTATTTGTTTTCCAAGGTTGACGGAAAGTTAGTCGAGAAGGCGTTGCGGCCGACTCTGTTTGTGCCGATGACGGGACAAGCCGAAGATGAACGTCAGGTTCGTCCTGATTCGGCCAATCCCGAGTTGCGTAACCCGGATTTCGAAGACGGCCTCGATGAAAGCGGATTCGTCAAAGGTTGGTATTACGAGAGATTGCTGAGTCTTAAACAAGACGAAACAGCACCCAGTGGCGAGAGTTATGTCGCCTTTGAAAATAGTGTTCCAGGCCAATATGGTCACCTGATGCAAGGTCTCGATGTTGACGGTCGTCAGGTGAGCAAACTCGACTTCGGTCTAATGGTCCGTTTTGAAAATGTGGTCAAGGGCCCCGGTGAATTTGATTTGGCTCGGTGTGCGATTACTTTTTATGATCAAGAGCGCCGCGAAATCGCCACGGAGTACTTTGGGCCCTTTGTGGGAACCCAAGCGGAATGGCGATCGTTCGCCAAACAAATCAGCGTTCCCAAAACAGCGAGGGAGGCGGTGTTTCGCATCGGCCTCTTTGGTGCAACCGGTACCATTGCCTTCGATCGAATGCAATTGCAAAAAGCCCGTTAGACGATAGTCCTGGCAACGAAACCACCATAACGCCGTGACGTCGATAAGGCCGAGGTTAGGGGCGACTGGGTTGACCTTCAGACGGGAATTTACCGAGGTCGTCAAAAAGGCCACCGCTTGATTTTCGCGGAATTCATTTGTACAGCAATTGTTTTTTAAATCCATTTTCATTTTTACATTTCACAATGTTTGTATCAGGTGACCAAGGCATGACCGTAATCGACCCGCAACATCCGCTTCTCGCGATATGGTCTGGTCCCTGGGGGGGCGTTCCGCCATGGGATCAAGTTGCCGTGGACGATTTTCTTCCCGCTTTTGAATTCGCTATCGACATGGCGCGGGCTGAGATCGAGGCGATCGCCGCCAATCCGGCACCTCCCACGTTTGAGAACACGATCGCCGCGATGGAGGATTGCGGTCGAGCACTGGATCGCGTGTCGGCGATTTTCAGTGTGCATACAGGCAACCTGCACCTCGGCCCCATTTCGGAAATCGAACAAAAGGTCGCGCCGCAACTCGCCGCTCACCTCGATTCCGTCATTCAAAACGAACAGCTCTTTCAGCGAATTTCCCATCTGCATCTTCACGAAAATCAGGAAAGTCTGAGCGAAGCCCAGAGAC
>JBGSIY010000787.1:0-6711 GCA_041742275.1 Pirellulaceae bacterium
AACTCTTCTTCGACAATACCGATTTTTTCCGCTTTCGTGACGCCTGCGACTTGGCTGGGATTCAGGTTCCCATCGTCCCTGGCTTGCTGCCGGTCACGAGCCTACCGCAAATCGAACGGATTGCGTCTTTATGCGGCGCAAAACTTCCGGCAAAAATGATGGAGCGTCTGCAAGCCCAAACAACACCCGAGGGCTATTTTGAGGTCGGAGTGGATTGGGCAATTCGTCAGACCCAAGAATTAATCGAAGCACAAATCCCAGGGCTCCACTTTTATGTACTCAATCAATCGCCCGCAACCCTAAAAATATTGAATTCCATTCAAGCAGAAACCCTTCGAGGCCATGGATCATTATGAAAACACACATTTTAAATCCCGTTGTCCGCTCCCGCGGTCAAGCCGTCAATTGGCTACCAACCTGTATGATCCTGTTGTGCTTGCCCGGTATCGCCCTGGGTCAATCAGAAACCGCCCCGACCGAGCAACCCCAGTCCCCATCGGCGGTCGCCCCCGCGGATCTTCAGGGAACCGACCGAGCAACTACAATAGACACGCTGGTCGGCGAAGTCGATCTTCTCACCCCAGGCGGCATCTCGAATGATGCCAAATTAAAAGAGGGAGTCACCTCAGCAGTTCGCGCGTTTATTGACGGGGACGCCGCGGGAACTTACGAACAACTCGAACGCTTGCGATTGGCCCATAGCAAACTCCCCCCAACCAGCCTCGTAATTGCAGCATTGCACTTCACGACCGGAAATGTTGCCGAGGGAGCCCGCCAATTGGAGGACGCAGCGAACGCCTCCCCCAATTTGCCGAAAATCTATAACGCCTTCGCCCGCATTGCCATTAGTCAAGGTCGTAAGACAGATGCCCGCGTACTCCTCGAAAAAAGCCAAACGCTGATCAAAGAAAATAAATGGTCGGCCGAGGATCTTGCCTATTTCGAAAAAATGCACGCGGACGCCATGGCTGATTTATTAATTCTTCGCGACGACTTTGGCTCGGCCCGCGAATTTTTAGAGGCACTCCTCAAAAACGATCCCAATATGAGCAAATCCATCATGCGATTGGCTCAAATCGATTTTCGCCAAGGCAAAATAGAAGACTGCCTGAAACGACTTGAAGAATTCCGCCGCCTGACTCCCGATTCGCGAGTCCCAGAATTGATGTTGGCAACCTTGCTGGCACAAACGGGCGATGAGTCCAGTGCCGAAAATTGGGTGGTTAAAGCCTTAGAAAAATATCCCGCGGAACAACCAGTTGTCCTCGAATACCTCGACTGGATGGTCGCCCATGAGAATTTCGAAAAAGCCGATGAGTTGCTGCAGCGTATGGAAGTCAAGATTGGTTCTCTCCCCGCCGTCCTTATGCTCAAAGGTAAAATGGCTTTCGCGCGACAAGAATACGAACAAGCGGAAAAACTGTTTTCCACATTGAGAACCAGCGAACCGACCAACGCCGAAGTCTCCACCATGTTGGCCCTGTCGATGGCCGAACTGAACGACCCCGAGAAACTACAAAAAGCCATGGAGATCGCCGGACAAAACGTCCAGCTTCAACCCCGAAACCCCACGATCATGGCCGTTCTGGGCTACCTGTTTTTAAAGTCCAATAACCTGCCCGCCGCAGGAGAATGGCTCAACCGCTCAACGCAGTCCGGAACCATCGCTGCGGAGTCGGCATTTTACATCGCTGAGTTCCTCAATAAACAAGGCGACAAGGCTCGAGCCCTCGAACTGGTGAATACATCACTGGAAAATCGAGGTCTGTTTTTGTACCGTCAGCCCGCTCTGCAGCTTAAAAAACAGCTCAGCGACAAGGACGAGAGTTTGACACCACCCGTAGGCGATAAATGAGTCCCCCTCTGTGGAGCGGCACAATTATCACCGGCATCTCCGATGGGAGGAAGGTCTGACCTTTTAGGGTGGATCTGCGTGAACCCAATCTGCTGCCGACAGAACATGGCCTTAGGGCGCAATGAAGTTCAACAGCGAAGCGATGGGACCGAAGATGACACTTTTAGGCAGAGCCTTTAGGATCGTGCGTCGTGCTGCTAAAACCCTAGAAAGGTGGACACTGGATTACACCACCAATGCCGAGCTGAACACGCGAGTTAAGTCGCTGGTGGGGAAGGCATAAAAAAATTCGAATTGTCTTGGGCGGCAAATAAAAACTTGGCATTCAACTGAGACGACGCAAATTCGGGCCAGTAACGCGGTCGATGCGACTTAGACGAATGCCTGATTGCCGTAGGTTCACTAACATTCATTTCATTGTTTTATTTTTGATCAGCTCAGGGAGCGATTTCGCCATTGAACCAGACCGTCACTGAACCGCTTGTAGACGAACGTATTGCTCCACCGCTCCCGTCGCCAATCGCTACCCTACCTCCGATCCGAAGTTGGCTGGCCGACGGTTGCCTGCTGGCAACGGCCACGATGTGGGGTATCAATATTCCGGTTGTAAAATATGCGGTGGGCCAGGTCGATCCCTTTGTCTTCAACGCGTCCCGACTGGTTTTTGCCACCATGGCTCTCGGAGTTTTTGCTTGGTTTGAAGCCCGACAACGCAAGAGTATCCGGGGGCCGTTTTCCATGTCCCGCTGGGCCATCTTCGCCTACTTGACGGGTTTTCAATACATGATCTTTTTTATGCTGGGTGTTTCTCGCACTTCTGCTGGCAACGCGGCACTTTTGCTCTCCTCCATGCCCATGTGGACCGCCGCCCTTTCGTTTTTGTTTATTGGCGAGCGTTTGAAACGAGCCAATTGGATCGGCCTGGGGATTACGTTTGTCGGCACGCTCACGGTGATTCTTTTTGGGCGGGAAAAAATCAACCTATCCAGTGGGTTTCTGGTAGGGAATCTGTTCATGATGTCGGCCGCGATTACCTGGGCTTCCGGGACAATCGTCAGTCGCAAATTATTGGAGTCCATCGGCCCAATGACCTTGGCGTTTACATCCGCACTGGCCACGACTCCGTTTCATGTAGGGATCGCGGCGGCTGGCTTTCGTGAAAACTTGCCGATGCTGATTCAGCCCCATGTGTTGATCGCGATCCTTTATTCGGGCGTTTTTTCGACAGGATTGGCTTACGCATTGTGGCATGTGGGCGTCCGTCAACTCGGTGGTTCCCATGCGTCCATCTACCAAAATTTTGTTACTCTGGTAGCCGTTCTTGGGGGTTGGTTATTTTTAGCCGAGGCTCCCATGCTCTCGCAAATCGTCGGCGGAATCTTGATCATTCTCGGCGTCTTGATCATGCGCAGCCGGCGTTGAACCCGCGGGACCTTGCCATAAACAAACCATGGGCCGGATAAGTTGTGCCATTGTAAGCAGATGGCTTGAGGTGCAATGCGATCAACCGCCACGAATTCCTGTTGGCCAATGACCGTCTTGGACAAAGCTTTTTTTGAGCAGGTTTTTCCTAGACAATGTTGTTTTGACTGTATCCGAACTAGCCAATGATTATTTGGCCACACTGGCTTCTAGTGCAGATTGCTTCACTCGCTTCACCATGGCAAACAGCCCGTTGCGGCGCTGGGGGCTCAGGTGCTGATTCAATCCTAAGGCCGCGAAGGCAGCGTGCTCGTCGGCTTGTAAGATGTCCGCGGGAGAACGACCGTTAAAAACGGCCAACAACACAACAATCATCCCTTTGACAATCAAAGAATCACTGTCCGCGCGAATTTGCATTGTGGGTTGCGCTGGCTCTGTAGGTACTGGCTCTGTAGATTGAGACGCAGCTGCTTGGGACGCACCCTGTGCTGCCTCGGGAGCGGACGATTCCAACGGTGCTAACAACGCGGTTTCCAGCCAAACAGTACTCATACAACCCCGCACCAAATTGGCCTCGCTTTGAGACTCGGCGGGCAACGGTGGTAGCTGCTTGCCTAAATCGATCAGATAGTCATAGCGATCATCCCAGTCGATCAACTCCGCAAATTCTTGCAACAGTTCATCCAGCGTGGGCGGAAAATTCAGTTCGGACATTTCGATCTCAAGCTCAAAAACTCTGAAACACAGCACACTTCATCCTAAACCCTACCCGTTCATTCATCAACACCCAAGTCCCACGGTGTCGTGCAAGAAGCACAGAAACAGAACAGAAACAACACAACAGAAAAAGCGTGCTGGATCGAGCCAACACGCTGATTTCATTTGGAAGGAACAAGGTAAGCTTTTGGTGCGGCTCGACTCATTGCTCTAGCGACCAATCGTCACGGGAATCCCACCGACGCGAAATACAATTCCGTCGGATGTCAGTCGCACACCACCATTATGCCGAGAATCGAACCGGCGATCAGACACCCCACCCGAGTGATGGGCTCCTGGGTGGTAACTCGGAGCGATTCCAGGATTGTATTGGGGCCCCTGCGTCGCGGGGCGATGATTCCACGGGGCGGGGTGAGTCGGTGCCCAGCCGCCACTATCGTAGAAACCTCCCCCTGGAAAAACAGGGCGCGCACAGGAGGTCAGTGCCGTCACCTCAGCTCGGACCAGCATTAATGTATGCCGCATGGCTGCTAGTCTTGTATCGACGTGCAATGTGCAACCCACGATGGGACGATCCAACCCGCGATTCGCTCGAAAACGTGCTTGATCAACGAGTGCCTCCAAGTTTTCAATCAAATAGTGGGCCGTTTGAATTTCTTCCCCAACGCGGCTGAGACCGTTACGGTTTTTGGCCAGCCCTGTGATGGTGCGGCTGGTTCGTTCTAATTGCGCGGCATTGCGTCGGAGTTCAGCATAAACCCCCGAACGGCGAAACTGGTCACCCAGCACATCGCGAAACTCGTCGGCTTGGGCCGTCAAAAACTCCCCTTGATATTCCCAGCCCGAATCTCGATGTGGGTTGCCAGATGCGGCTGCCACACAACCCAAGCCAAAAGAACCGGCCAATAAAATTTTGCTGATTAATTTTTTCATTTGTATGCTCCAAAAAAGGTGCCAATGTAACGTTGAGATTGAAATGCAAGCACCGTACCAATGAGAACTTTTCCCGCAAAAACTCGCTTTTTGCCGTGAATTCGGTATTATTTTCTTACGTGTTCATCGTGGCGTTTCCCGGGATGTATTCAATTTGATGTAGCCTGTTATCGATTTGATGGACCGGTATTAAAAGGGATAGTGAACGCGAAATGACCATGTCCCATCCGAATCTTAATTACCGCGCATCCGGACCGCGGACCTTGTGGGCTGGTGGGTGACGGCAGGTTGACGATCGACACCGTCTGCGGTTAGGAGGAGCTCGGTCGTAGCAGCGCTTTTCTGCGGATGCACGATAGCGGACTTAGGCCTTGCCTAGGTACCTGTCGCGAGGGCAAGGGTTTGAGTAGCTGATTCCAAAGTGGTTAAAATAAAAGTAGCTGAGACCAACAAGATTGTAAATTTGGCGGTCCAGGGCAGAGCATAGCCGGAACCCCATCCCCGTTTTATAATTTCTAACAACCCCGCAAAAACCAAAGGGTAGAATTAAATGGGAACTTCGGGATACTTGAAATATTATCCCATGACTGAGCGATCATCCTCGTTTGGTCAGACGAACGCACCGGATAATCATCGAACACTTTTTTCTTTATTTTCGAATGAAATAAAATATGGATCCGCTTTACTGGTCTATCGCCCTGATTGCCTGTGGCTTGATAGTTGTTGTCCTGGAAGTTTTCATTCCCTCAGCAGGCGTTTTGGGCGTCTTAGCCGCTGTGCTCGTGGTCTCCGGAATTGCAGTCGGATTTGTCGACTCTTTTCAAACGGGCGCCGTGATGCTGCTGGTCACCTCTCTGCTCCTGCCCGTTCTGTTTGTGGTGATGGTGAAAGTCTGGCCGAACACCCCTATTGGGCGACTGATTCTTGTACAACCTCCTAAAAGCGAAGATGTTATACCCGTCAATGAGCATCTGGACGCCATCAAAAAACTTGTGAACAAGGTCGGTTATGCCAAAAGCAAGATGTTGCCCAGCGGGATCATCGCCATTGACGGCGTACAGTATGATGCGGTGAGCGAGGGATTTGCAATCGAAGCAGGGGAACCCGTCAAAGTCATTGAGATCCGCTCCAACCGCATCTATGTTCAGCCCTACAATCCCGAAGACGATTTGGAAACCCACTTCAACTCCCCCGACCTCCTCGAACGATCCATCGAAGAACTCGGCCTAAACGAATAAAGGTGTCCGACACCTTTTTGGCTGCTCTATTTGAAAGCTGCCGCATTCGCAGACAAAGCTGACTGGACGGTTATTAGCAGGGCAACAATCCCTCCGGGCATCTATTTTATCACGTCAGGTGTCGCCATAGTTGAAGATGATGGCGCATTAATTAGTTTAGACTCATCGCAAGACAAATTTATTGTCGCCGGCCCTCCAATTACAAACTAGTCCAAAACTTAGCCTAGGAGTCAATAGAATGTTAAAGTCATCGGTTATTCTTATGGTTGCCTTCTGGTTCAGTTCTGCGTCAACGTATGGCCAATTCTACAATCAAAATGGAGTTGTATTCGGTATTTCACCAAATGGTGGAGTGAATGTCATCGGAAGCGAGTCCGGTTACATTTGGCGGAAGTCATCAAATAACGAATGGACGCAGATTGCTGTTCAGACCGTTCCAGCCGGTCTGCCAACCGGCACCATTTTTTCTATTCAGGACAAGGAGTTGCAACAAATTCCGCGTATCAACCAACTTAGGGCGGCTCAAGCGTTGGCCGACGCTTATTA
>JBGSIY010000788.1:0-4150 GCA_041742275.1 Pirellulaceae bacterium
CACTGTCCCCGTAAAGTCGTTTCGCAGCCCTCTTCGTGGCCGCAGCCGAACTCCAACCGGCATAGTCCTGGCCGGTTATCGTTTAATAGAAGACGGGAGACGCGAGGCCTAATAATTGTCCGGAAATAAGTTCCCGGATTAGTCGGAACGCCTTAGCGTCCGATTTCATTCCAAACCGCGTGCTCATGCACTCCGGCGATTTTAGAAAAAACAGGATTTTGTTACGGAATTGTTTCTCAGGAATTGTTCTGAAAGAAATTCTCGATTTTCCCCGATAGGGTTTATCAGCTATTAATCATCGGAATCGATTCCATACGCCAATCCGAAACCACCGGAGGGGTGACAGCCAAGTTAGGCATTGTGCCTTTTGGCCTTTTCAAAACCAAGACCTGGACACGAGTCGCATATACACGCGGCATTCAAGCACTCAAGCACGTATTTCGATCCGAATCTCCGTTGGAAAACGATTCTGAAACAAGCGAGGAAACCAACGCGCCACCGACCTAGCTCCCTCGGATTTCCCTGTGAAAAAACGAGGGAAAAGTTGGGGACAACAGTTCTACAATCAATTTCTTCGCCCGCTCAAATCGTGCAACACCTCGCGCCCAACACCAAGTCCACATCCCCGGGACTCTGGAACAGAAAATTTAAGCATCGACTCCGTTCGTTAATCCACCCATCCAACTCAACGTCACCCCCTTACTGCGGGATGTCAAATCCTTATCAATTCGTCATCATTTATTTCCGCCACCTAGTCGCTAAAAAGAGACCAACATCTTTCATTGCGTAGCCGTTGATCGTCCAATACGAGGGCACGAATTTTATCCGGTAGCTGAGCGCGTTGCCATCGGCACTCTGTCCTGCTTGCGTGAACTCTGAATGGCGCCTCTACCGTCGCTCGGATGGCGCGTATCGCATATGCAGCCGCAATAAGGTCGTGCTCCGCCATGTGTGCGACAGCAACCGCGTGCCCCGCTGACCTAGCAGCTTCTTTTGCGGCACCGGACGCAGTTCGTGCGGCCGCATGAGCAGCAAAGGCAGCCGTACGCGCCTGTGTCATCGTGATTCCCCCAAGCGCCCAAGCTCTCGCTTGTTCAATCGCGATGCGAGGTCTTAAGTCCTCCGGATAATCTTTCTCGAAGATCGGAAGTACGTGTTCAGCACAAGCAGCCGCCCAAGCAGCCAATAGCAAGTGATGAGAGTCTTCGAGTGTACCACCACGTCACACCGTGATCAGTTTAGGATTGCGTTTTCCTTTTTCATGCATGAACATTAACTTCCTGTGATAGCCGACCATCAATCAGGACGATCGCTTGCGACAACCGATTTGCAGCGATTGAGTTTCCGTTTCACCGTAGCCCGGCTACCGCCGCGCCTTCGCTTCATCGCGTGGTTCGCCAGAAACGCGTTTGATCTTCAAGGTTTCGCCGGTACTCAAGTCAACGCCAGTCCAAGTTTCCGAGTTCGCCCCGAAAACGTATAGTGAATCCTTGTCCTTGATCATTATACTATTCAAATTCACGACAGGTGTCGCCTCGCTTCCCTTTTCGAGAGTGACATTATCCCAAGCTCCGGTTCTCGCCGAATAGGAATATCGTCGATCGGGTATTCAACAAGTGGACCGAGTTCTGGCAGTTCACAGGGAGTTAGACTTGCGACTGTTACCATGCGAGTACCAGTATCAACCGGTGGATCAGCGTCGAGTCCGCCTAGCATCGCAACATCGCTGCGGTCCTAGTTCACAGAACAAACGTTCGGCGGTGGCAATCAACAGCAGCGGAATATGTTATAAGGTGGCCGGCCCCCAGGGATTATCCGTTGGCAACCTCTATCTGCTCAGGCAATGCGTATAAATTGCAGCTGATGCACCAAGGTGATGGCGGTAGATTCTGGAATCGTGTCGACAATGGTTTTGGGCAGGTTGATCTCGCGTAGCGTTTTCGTTTGGTCATTTGTCTTCTGGCTTAACGCTACGCATTTGCAGTCCGTCGCGAGACACGTTCATTTCAAAACCGACCCGACCCCGGCTCCGGCTCCGTTGATTGCGATCGTTATTTGGCGTTTTTTACATTGCCAAATCGATAGGTTTAATTGTAGTTTTACGCAATTTCGGGTTCTCGGTCAGCGGTGTGACCAAGTCACCGGTGTTGCCATCAAGGTCTTTCAAGAGGGAACGGCGACCACGTGCAGAATCAGTTGGCTCCGCTGCAATTTCAGCGTCGAGTCCGCCTAGCATTGAAACGACGCCATCGAAATCGTCGAAGATGAATTCCAATCAAGTCTTTGGCATCGTGTCTTTCGCGTTTCACTGAGGGTAACCTTCAAATGAGAAACTGCAAATTTAAAATCGTAATGCTGCGGGCCATTAATGTGAAGGTGTCGAGTGAACAGCATACGCATCTGTTCTTGGAACGGCACTGCGCGATCAATGCCGGATGAACGAATCACAAGTACGTTTGCGTTTGGCGATGTTGCGTACTCACTTGGCGAAACAACGCTACCGTTCACGGAAACAAAGCAGTAAACGAAAATGATTTCACAATCCGCGCTGCCCGCGACTCCTTGTTCAACGGGTGGTGCTGTCCGAATTTGCAAAGGATTCAAACTGCGGCTTTAGTCTCCGCATGCGAGAAAAGGCCATCGCCACCATGCCCATCATCGCCATTGTTAATCCGCCAGGTTCAGGTACGCTCGTCACCGATACCGCATCCAAAATAATTCCACCACTGGCAGAATTGCTAAATGATGTCGAAGTGAAGGTCAGCTGAGTTAGTGCGCCAGTCGCTGTAAACTGACGGCTAAACAAAGTCCAGTCCGCATCGATGGGTGAATTTGTGGAGGTCGAATGGGAAACACTGGATGCAAGGAGCGAAAAGGAGCTTGCCACGTCAACAACATTAATATCCGCCGACTTAATGCCACTTTCATCTGGATTGTCTGCATACGCGAATTCCAGCAAATATGAGTTTCCCGGTGTTGTGGAAAATGTCTGCGTGATGGTTCCTCGTTGATTGCCATTGAGATCAAGCACCTGATCGCCTTCAAACGGCGAATAGAGGATAAATGGTGAAAACGGAATTGGGCCAAAATCGATAGTTCCCGCGATGACTGACCAACCAAATCCTGCAGGCTCGCTCCCAGGACCTACGATCAAAGCCCCACCAACTGGTTGTTCAAAACCGCCGTTCAGTATTAGATCAGCGCGGTTAAAATCTGCCATGTATAATTGGGCGATCAACACGAACAACACCAACAAAATAAACCTTCTTTTCATCGTACTACCTTTCTTAAGGGACTTACCAACAGGCGAACAAATCATGAACATATTTGGAGTGCTGGGTCATTGTAGCATTGGACAACGCCCCTCTATTGCGGACATCTCAAAATTTCTTGACCGGAAGAATCCATGTAAGTCCTGGGTTTGGGGTGGGAGTCATTTGACTAAAATCTGGCGGCTCTAACCCGTGATCTTGAGTTGCCGTAAGCAACTACGGTCACAATCGTTCCAACCCCAAACCGCAAGGACAATTAACAATCAAGATTCTCGCTCTTGACCTCGGCAAATTCAAGACCATGTGTTGTTTTTTTTTCACAAAAACGGACCGCCGCCATGAGACAATGTTTTCAAAAACCGCGATTTCGGCTGCTAATAGTAATCGTTTATAAGATTGAGTTGGCCGAATGGGAGCCGAAAACAGCTCGGAATGGAGGCTAGTAGGCAAAACAGTTTTCGGCGAAATTCGTCTCGCCAAATGACCTAGATTGTTTCTGAGCGAGACCTGGTTTGACTACAAAATCTCACCCGCCAATGGTGACTTCAAACCTATCGCTGACGAATCTCGGCCGCTACGGCTTCTGCCTCGTTCCTTTCAAGGTATGCCCCGGATTGACGACTTGCTGAAAACCTTCGAAGCGATTGACTGGTGGACCTCCCGTTCACCGCTTTGTTTCAATTGCATTTAACGCTCGCTGAGCCTATGACATGAGGTTGAGATTTTCGACCCGCAGAACGCGGGCGTTGAATGGGCGGATGGCAACTAAAGGTTTCCTTCTCGTCTGCTTCGACCGCCGTTCCGTGTCGAACGCTTTGTTACCCTGCCAATGGGTGCAAAGTCATTCGATGGTCAAGCACCAATTAGTTTATCAAATT
>JBGSIY010000789.1:0-10581 GCA_041742275.1 Pirellulaceae bacterium
AAGGGCGATGATGGCGGGGTTGTTTTGGCGGGAATGCCTGCTTCTTCTTGTTGAAAATAAGCATCGACCGACGTTTTGGGCTGAGAGTTCTGCGCTTCCAAAGCCTGACCAAAGCAACTAGCTATCCCCCAAAGAAATCCAATTTGTATCCATTTGATCTTCATCATGAACTACTCGTGATCAGGTTATTGCCATCAAAACTGGGGAACTAACCGCATTGAAACTCAGGATCTAGCTCGAATCAAAATCTGCTTTACGACAATCCGCTGCCGGCTGCGGACGGGACCGTGCGTCTAGCGCCTAACGGTAAATTGAGGACTTTGTTTCTGGCCATTTATCAAGTGCCTGGGGCCCGGTTATAAATTGGGCGCCCCTTGTCTGCCGATTAACTCGCCATTTTGGAAATAAAAACGCGCGAGGAATATTCGGCTCAAACGAAAAATCGCTCTAGCCGAAAAACAGCCTGCAGATCCCGGGAAACTAGAGAACTAGCTCGCGGTTCGCAAGATCGATTTTACAAGTGCCAGCAATTTTGTAGGCTCGGTCGCCGCTGATTTTAGCGTCACGTAGGCCTTGTGATCATCTACAATCCGCAAAACATTCTTGTGCTGATCCGCTAGCATTTGAAAGCGAGCACGATCGCGAAAGCGGAACCCCAGATATTTATCCTCTAAAAAAATCGCCTCAATTTGCCAGATCGCCGCCTCCAGCTTGAGTCGAGCCAACATCATCAATCGCTTCACGGGCGGAGGAGGAGGCCCAAAACGGTCTTTGATTTCCACCTCAAGTGCTGCGAGTTGTTCGAAGTTTTCGCAGCGGGTCAAACGGCGATAAAGATCGATTTTTTGTCGTCCGATTCCGACATATTCGGTGGGCAAATGAGCTTCGAGAGGAAGGTCAATATCGATATCGGTCGAAAGTTTCGCCGGCATTTTTTTCAAATGGCGAACGGCCGTTTCAAGCAACTGACAATACAGTTCGTAGCCGACGGTGGTAATGTGTCCACTCTGTTCAGTTCCCAACAGATTCCCGGCGCCGCGAATTTCCAGGTCCCGCATGGCGATCGAAAAACCGGCTCCCATCTCGCTGAAGGTTTCGATAGCCTGCAAGCGTTTGGCGGCGTTGGGCGTGATGGGCCGATCGGGATTCAGAAGCAAATAACAGTAGGCCTGATGTTTGAATCGACCGACACGCCCTCGCAATTGATGGAGATCGGAGAGTCCATAACGGTCGCCTTCGTCAATAAAGATCGTGTTGGCATTGGGGATATCAAGTCCACTCTCAATGATCGTCGTCGCCAAAAGCACGTCATATTTGCCTTGAACAAATTCGGTCATCACCTGTTCCAGTTCATCGTCGGGCATTTGACCATGGCCAACGACAACAGACGCCTCGGGGACGATGGACTCAATTTTTTGTTTCAGCAGGTGGATATCGCTAACTCGATTGTGGACAAAATAGGTTTGTCCGCCCCGATCCAGTTCACGAATAATGGCGGTGCGAATCAAGTCGGGATTAAACCGAGTAACGCGAGTTTCCACCGAGGACCGTTCGGCAGGAGGCGTCTCTAGGTTAGAAATATCGCGAACTCCGACCAAAGACATATGAAGGGTACGGGGGATGGGGGTGGCTGACATCGTCAGTACATCGACCGTTGACCGAAACGCTTTGAGACGTTCCTTGTGGGCGACTCCAAAACGCTGTTCTTCGTCGATGACCACCAGGCCTAAGTTAAAAAACTTAACATCCTTCGAAACGATACGATGGGTACCGATGCAGATATCGACTCGACCCGTTTTTAATCCTTCGATTGTTCGGCGTTGTTCTGCTGGCGAAGAAAAGCGACTGAGTTTGCCGATTTCCAACGGAAATTCTGCCATTCTTTCGCGGAAGCTTTTCCAGTGTTGTTCGGCCAACACCGTAGTCGGAACCAACACGCCGACCTGATAACCATTTTCAACCGCCTTGAAGGCCGCGCGCATGGCGACTTCGGTTTTCCCGAAGCCAACGTCACCGCAGAGGAGACGGTCCATGGGGCGAGCGGTTTCCATGTCGACTTTAATGGCTTCGATCGCCGTCAATTGGTCGGGCGTTTCGCGATAGGGGAAGGCGTGTTCGAACTCCATTTGCCAGGGGGTATCTGGTTTAAACGCAATGCCAGGGCGTGAACTCCTTGCGGCCTGCAGCTCCAGCATTTCGGCCGCCAAATCGTTGACCGCTTCCTCGACGGCCTGCATTTGTTTTTGCCAGGTTTTACCGCCGATTTTTGCCAGCTGCGGGCGGGATTTGGCGGCACCGATATACTTTTGCACTAGGTCGATTTTTGTGGCCGGCACGTACATACGGGTCCCACCATAGAATTCTAATTCTAGGTGTTCCGTGAATTGCCCGTCCTTTTGTAACATTTGCAACCCACGGAACCGACCAATTCCATGGGCCACATGTACAATCAAATCGCCTTCGCGAAGTGACAAAAAACTATCGATCACCTTGCCTTGCGTACGCCGCGACCGAGCTCGGCGCAATTCACCACGTTTGAACAATTGATCACAGCCGATAATCGTCAGTTCACGGTTTCGCAAACGAAACGATTCGTGAACACAACCCACGGACAATTTCAAACGCCCATTCAAAGCCGTTTGCGTTGTGGACACAATTTCGCTGACTCGTTCCAATTCCCCATCCACGCGGGACACTAGATGCACCACCGTTCCCTCGCCGACGCGATCGATCGCCAATCGCATCTCAGCAAAGTCACTCCCAAAATCTCCCAGCGTTTCCGCTTGAAGGTTGAAATAGTTGTCAGCTCGACCAGCCGACAGACGCTGGGCCGTCGCCATGGGAAAGACGGCCGCCTGCCGCCAAACTTCATGCGGCGTATATAATTCCTCTGGATGTTTACTGCGATCCAGATACGACTCGCCCTCCAAACGAATGGCTTCAGGTTCGATTTGTAGAATCACAGTCCCCGGCTGAAGGTACTCGAAAAAGTTACCGCGTTCTTTGTAGTCAGGAGAAAGAACCGTAATTTCGATCTGGCTGATATTCGCCGTGCTGCGTTGTGAGGCAATGTCAAACTGCCGCAGCGACTCCACTTCATTGTCGAACAACTCGATGCGAACGGGCCCCAACCAATCGGGTGCAAAGACATCGATAATGCCTCCTCGCATGGAAAATTCGCCCGGCATTTCGACTGCTGACGTTTTATGAAATCCATGTTCGACCAGCCATTTGCTGAAGCGCTCGGCCTCCAGTCGTTCGTTTAGGCGAATCACCTCCGAGTGCGATTCGATCGAATTTTTGCTGGGCGGGGGCTGCAACAGGGACTGAATGCTACAAATCAAGATATCTGGTTGGTTTCCCGCCGCCATTTCTTTTAAAAGGCGGAGGCGGTCTCCGTATTCTTGGTCCACCAACACCGTGCTATCGACACTGACAGAGCAAGCGGGGAACTTCTTCCGGTTAGCTAAAGAAAATGTTTCGAGATCATCAAACAAATCATCTTGGGATTTGAGGGAAGTCGTGACGACCAAGACTTTGGTTCCGGTGGATTGGATAGCTGAAACCAACAGCGCGCAGCCCGAACCCCAGACTTCATCGAAGGTCGTGGCCTCTCCGTGGAGTAGGCGTTTGACCGTATTGTCAAAGTCCGCTTGTGTTTTGTAGGTCGATGCAAGGTCGATCAGTAGTTGCCCCGATCGAGCATGGGGCGTGGCCTGCGTCATGTCCCTAAATATACGATTCCTAGCGAATCTGCAAAAGGCGACTAAATTAGCCAGATTCCGTAACGCAACGGAAAACACCGAATTGCGATCGGGGCCACCGGAAAGCAGCCGTTAGAATCCCTGCTCACTTGGGGATTTCAGGGCGTTTTCAAATTTGTCCGATAGAGCCGGAGGTGACAAATCATAGTGAACCGAGACGAATGGTGGTGGTGGCGAAATCAGTTCGCTGCGATGATGATCGGCTCTACCCCAACACTACAAATACTATTTGTCTGAAACGCCTGTGACGGTTACCAACAAGGCTTCCGTTTTACGCACGGCGCGAGTTGTGGCTTTTGCTCGGCGGAAAACGCGATCCAAACCGGGGACCGGTACGCCGCGTTCAACACGCTCAAGGCTCTCGGAGGTTCCTAGTAAAACCAATACGGTACGGCCGGTTTCGGTCGAAATATTCACCTCGGAGACTTTGGTTTCTGCTTCCGGAAACTGAAGGTTTGCGTCTGGGCCGTCTCCATTTTTGAATGCCAATGTTTTTACATTGTGGATTTCCGATTGCCTGAATTGAAGACTCAAATTTAAGTTATTTCCTATCATTTCGCTGGTTGTGATTTTCATGGTGGTCCCCTCTTGAAAAATTCTGATCTCGGGTTGAGTTGCTGCGGCGGTAAAGGTCCCGCCTTCAGTTGACTTCAGCCCCGTTACAAAAGGCCGCTGAACAACGTCAGCAATCACCGCCGATTCCTTGGCGTGCATTTGAACGGTCGGTGCTTGAGAAATACTCCAGCGAGCGTCAGATTTCACTCTCTCCAATAATTCAGCATACTGGTCGTCGGTTAGATTAATAGTCACATAACAAGTCTGCCCCACACAAGATACTTCGGCAGGTTCAACCGCAATCGACTCAGGTTGCAAAGTTGTCGTGCCGATTGAGGGTTGATTTCCAGGTTTATCAGAGACAACGGGGATGGTATCGCCACCCTTGATTCGGACTTGTGAAAGATCGATATTTTGAAGCAACACGGACATTGCAGCAGACGACGTTTCTCGATCTTGTTCCGGATACCAAATCCGACGAATCTCAATCTTCAGGACCGGTTGCAATTCACGGTCTGACGAACCGGAAGTGCCTTGGGAAAAAGTGAAGGAAGCCATAAAAAGAGGTATGGCAATCGCTGCCACAACTAGAAATTGGGTTGGTAGGTGTCTACGAAACATGGTTGCAACTCCAAACAGGGAATTTGGCGGCGAGCGAAGCGGCACGTGGGCATGATTCATAGCGTTGCAACATGAGTGGGTCAAGGCAAATCGAAAATAGCCAGCATGGACAATAGGCATTTTTTCGGGATTCTCTTCGGGTCCGTTGCAAGGGGGCCGATGCAAGCCCGTCAGGTCGGGGCTAAAAGGGGAGCTGCAGGAAATTTGGGGGAGTTGCCGGTTTACTACTCCGAGACATCGGGGAGAGTGCCGGTTTGGATTTCACCAAAATTGTTCGCTTGCCACACATTGCCGCTGTTAACATCCACGGCAGTCAACCAACCATTGCCATAACAGTTGGTGTCGAGCATCAAAATGTGCCCGAGATTGCGGATTGTTCCATCCTGTTGTGGCGTGTGTCCCACGACAACAACTTTTCCTGATTCCAGTGGAGGTGGGACATCGTCGAAGATATGCTGCCAGAACAGCAATTGATCGGGTTGATCATCTAGAGAAACATAGGGATCGTAACAAGCATGCACAAAAACATGATTGGGCGATTCATGGTAACGCAAACAGTGGCTGAGGAAGGCCATATGATGTGCAGGCACGTTGCGAGGATCCCCGCCATAACTGGAAAGAGCAGCTTGACCTCCGTGGTTCAACCAGAAATCAAAGTCGCGTCGTCCATTCATTCCTTTGAACATCATGATCTCATGGTTCCCGATCAGGGGGATGAACCGGCATTTGGTGACCAAGTCAATCAAAATGTCCAATACGCGGCTGGAGTTTGGGCCGCGATCGACGTAATCGCCCAAGCCAACGATTGTGTCTTGGGGCGTCAATTTCAGTTCCGTTAATAAGGTTTCCAAGGCGAAATCACAACCGTGAATGTCACCAATGGCAATCAGTCGAGACATGGGCTCTCTATTTTGGGTTTGTTGGGAATGGCAGGCAAAACCGCGTCCGGACTCGTCTGCAGTGCCACCGGCTGTAAATTGCCTATTTTATTGCCACGTTTGCAGCGTAGGAAAAAAATAACAACCGATGGTTTAACATTTTGGGGACCTTGCGTTTTCAATATTAGCGAGCCCAAATTTCATGCACATTTTTAGGCCATGAAAGTTCGAATACCAAAAAAACAAAATTATGAAAAGGGAATTTAAAGGGAGGCGGACTTAATATATCACCTTTTCCTAAAAATTGGTTAAACGAAATGTCAAAGTTTGATTCTCGATCGTATCGCAACGGCAAGGGTTCGACAAGGGAGAAAGGCACATGGCGCACCGCAGGGAATCCACTACACTGAGAATGTCGGCGACTCGCAGTTGGGTTACCTTTACCAACCAACCACTTTAAACACATGAACCCCAACGACTCGATTGAAGACTACGATTATGAACTCCCCAAGACGTTGATTGCCCAGCAGCCATTGGAGCGTCGGGATGATGCCCGACTGATGGTGATTCAACGCCAGGCTGGAACAATCGAGCACCATCATATCCGAGACTTGCCGGAATTACTTTCCGAGAATGATTTGTTGGTGCTGAATGATAGTCGCGTAATTCCAGCTAAATTGGTGGGCTTTCGGTTGAAGACACGCGGTCGCTGGCAGGGTTTGTTTTTGGAATCGGATGACTCGGGGAATTGGAGAGTATTGGCCAAGACCCGGGGCCATGTCGAGCCGGGCGAAATCGTCACACTGCAAGACCGCGATGGGATCGAGCGAGTACGACTGACGATGTTGGCGCGTTTGGAGGGAGGGGCGTGGGCCTGTCGCCCGGAGTCGCCCGAACCTGCAATGGAGTTGTTGGAAATCGTGGGACGCGTACCATTGCCCCACTATATTCGGGACGGCAATATGTTGCAGGACGATATAAAAAACTACCAAACCGTGTTCGCCACCAAACCGGGGTCGGTTGCCGCTCCCACTGCAGGCTTGCATTTAACCAAGACTTTAATCAACCGGTTAATCGACTCGAATAAATCAATTACTCGAGTCACCTTGCATGTCGGGATCGGCACCTTCCGTCCCGTGAATGTGCCGAAACTGAGCGAGCACGTGATGCATTCTGAATGGGGCCAAATCGACGAGAAGGCCATGGGTCAGATTGAGAAGTGTCGTCAACAGGGGGGACGTGTGATCGCTGTCGGAACCACGACGACGCGAATTCTGGAAACGGCCGCCCGTCACCTCCCCTTAAAACCATGGTCCGGTGCAACTGATATTTTCATCCGACCGGGTTTTGAGTTTCATGCTATCGATGGTCTGTTGACGAATTTTCATTTACCACGCAGTACGTTGTTGGTCTTGGTTCGCACCTTTGGCGGCGATGAGCTAATACAAAAGGCCTATCGTCAGGCCATCGAAGAAAAATACCGATTTTTTAGCTACGGCGATGCCATGTTGATCCTGTAGATTGGCTCCGAACCCCGGCAACCGACGCCCCGCAGCAAACAACTCAGTAAAAACTCAACCTTCGAAAACCCAACCAGCGATCGTATTCAAATCGCCACCTCACCAGCGATGCACTCTCAAAAACGTTTCAACATTTGTTGGCAGCCAAGGCGCGTCATGCCAGCAAATCCCAGGGCTTAGGCGTGCAACAAAAAAACGCCTTGTCAACGTTTTATCGTTGTCAAGACGTTTCATCGATAGAGGGAGTCGCCCGCGTTACAATCCCCGCGTTACAATCCCCGCGTTACAATCATCGCGTTACAATCATTGCGAGGGAATTCTCGCGAACTCCACGACGGGAATGAGACAATATCTGCCGATCACTTAACTCACATCCGGGAGTTCATAGCCCGCTCGGTAATCCCGTTTCATCGCCTTGTTTGCTTCTTCCGCTCGTTCTCCTGTGAATTGATGCGTCTGGCTATCGAACGTTAGCACGGGCCCAAGTTGCCATTGCACGGCATCTCCCGACTGCCCGGTTTCTGCGGCGAATTGCGTAGGAGCCGAATACAGTCGCTCAAGCATTTCTTGACTTTCAGGGGTCGAAGCAAACGCATTGGCCAGAGCGCTGCGGTCGGCAGTTTGCCCCATCTGATAGGAAATGTTAGCCATGTGAGCCATCGCAGATGAATTAGCGGCGATCGCACAATCGGATTTCAACAGACGATAATCATTAGCAGCAACGGCATCGATGAAGTTTTGCATGTGAGCAGGCAGTCCATCAGCATTTTTTTGCCATTCCGCGCGGGCGAAATTTTCTTCTTTGCCGTTATCAAAGGTGAATTTCCCGCCGCCACGACCGCCCACAAAACGCCCCTGTTCTGTGCGAATGATCACCCCCACGCCTTTGTTGAACGGGGGTGGACATTTTGTTTTCAGATCCATGACTTCGAAACAAAACGGTATATCCCGCAGAACACCCAGGCAGGCCATCACATTGGGGGTGTTCCCAGCATCTTGCCAACCAAACCGATTTCCCGCAGCGACCATGCTGGTGGGCAGATCAGGATGATCCCCCAAAGCCCAGTTCATCAGATCCCATTCATGGGGACCTTGGTTCCCTACGTCACCGTTGCCAGTATTAAAATCCCAATGCCAATCATAGTGTAAGCGAGGGCGCATCAAAGGCTGATCGGCCGCTGGGCCTAACCAGACGTCATAGTCAATATGATCTGGAACCTGGAGTGGGGACTCGATTTTTCCAATCGAATCTCGTTGACGATGACAGGTCCCGTGCACAAAACGGACTTGGCCGTAGTCCCCTGCCCTCAATTTTTGATAAAAGCCGGTCAGTCCTGTGTCCGATCGATTTTGAAATCCGCATTGAACGATACGGTTAAATCGCCGAGCTGCCGCGACGACTTGCCGACTTTCATACATGTTATGCGAAATCGGCTTCTCGATATAAACATGCTTTCCCGCTTGGCATCCCAGCATGGCAATCAAAGTATGCCAATGATTGGGGGTAGCTGAGGCAATCGCGTCGACATCGTTGCGCTCGAGAATTTCCCGAAAATTTTGGGTACGAAAGAAATTATTGTTGTCGCTTTCAAAACCATTTACAACTTTTTGATCGGCATCACACAGAGCAACGATTTCAGCATCTTTGGACTGGCGAATGGAATTGATTAATTCTTTGCCGCGTCCGTTGAATCCTATGATCGCGAATCGTAGTTTTTGATTGCTACCCAAAATGCGGCCACGCGACAGGGCTGTCGACGCCATACTGGACGCCCCCAAGCCCGAAACGACAGCGGTAGATGCGGCCGCTAGTGTGGTGGCTTTCACAAAATCACGGCGATTTAGTCCCATTTTAATGCTCCTCATTTCAATTCGTTTTTAGTACAAGGTTTCCCATCAAGAGGATTTCATCCTCGATTCAACTCGTTAGCGAACAACGATGATTTGTCTGGCAGACTGCAAGCGCAATCCAAAATCAAATCGTCCCTGTTTCCCCAATAAGTTTGTCAATCGAATTCGACTCTCCGTCTCAACGAAAAAATGCTCTCTCGAAAAACTTTCATTTCCATACCGGATTCCGCACGATCATTTCTTGGCGATCCCCCGCTGCCCAACACAAGTCTCATTCTGTGAAGACAAAACAAATGCGATGAAACAAGTACCACCGATCCAGTCAAGTGAGTCCAATTCCGTACTCAGGCTGGGGCGCCATACATTAAGTTTAAACTAAATATAAATGCCATGTGGCCATGGGTGTCGGGAAATTGCTCGGAACGGAACTGCGACAAGGCGATTTGTCGGGGCAGGTTAAATGGTTCCAATTGCGGTGCGTCTATTCTGCTTTGGGCGGTATTCATTGCGCAGCCATCTCGCGGGCCCAAACTCTTCAGCTTATTTTTAGAGCTCATCCAGAAATTCTTCTTGGTCAGGGTCAGAACATAGTCCAACTTAAGGTCGGCTGGTCAGCCAGCCTCAGAAATTCATCACGTTGAAATACCTCAATGAGGGCTCACCCATTGGATGTCGATATTCTGGTTTGTATTGAATGAAGTGGCATTGGCATGCTTGGCTCCCGCATGGGGAGTAAACAGTTGTTTTTAATTTGTCAAAAAAGAGCAGATAGCTGCGTCAAATATTGAAACATTTGACAAATAGTCATTAGAATCAGTGTAGATCTAACATGGATTTGCGGTCGCCCATAATTCGAGTGGGTCGAACCCAAATAAGAAAGTCAACATCGTCTCTTGTGGATTTATGAAAGCCGAAAACACTCAAGTCGTCAACGCGGTTACCGTGATGGAAACATCCATGGCCCGTCGGCTTTTGTACGTCGTGGCGGGATTGTTTTTTGTGGGGGTTGCCGGTATCGGAGCCTTACTGCCGGGGATTCCGACTGTGGGGCCGTTGTTAATTGCCTCTTTCTTGCTTGCCAAAAGCAGCCCCAGTTTGGAACGCACTTTGATTCGCAACCGTTTTTTTTCACCTTACTTGAAATTTATGGATGGTTCCACTGAGATGCCGTGGCGGGCCCGTATTCTTTCTCTGGGTATCATGTGGACAAGCATTATTTTTAGTTCACTGGTATTGCTGTCGTTAAAAGGTGTTGGCTTTTGGGGTCCATTGGGGCTGGCCATTGCCGGATTGGTTGGCTCCTGGTTCATTTTGACCTGTGGCAAAAGAACACTGGGTTCCGATTCTTCAAACGGGATTAGCTTAGTTCATTCGGCCGACAATCTGAGGGCG
>JBGSIY010000790.1:0-3847 GCA_041742275.1 Pirellulaceae bacterium
TGCGAACTGCCTTTGGCAATAACAATGTTGACACTTGTGCTCGAGTTTGCCATTCCCCCACAGGTTATGGCTTGAAACAGACTCTTGGTGAATCTGCTGGGACGCAGAACTTTATTTCTGTCATGGACGCCGACGTCATCATCGTCATGGGCGCTAACCCGACCGATGGGCACCCAGTATTTGCTTCGCTGCTGAAAAAGCGTTTGCGCCAAGGCGCAAAGTTGATCGTGATCGATCCGCGTGCCATCGATCTGGTGAAAACGCCGCATGTCCAGGCCGAATATCATTTGCCCCTGACTCCCGGAACCAATGTGGCCATGATCAACGCGTTGGCACATGTGATCGTCACCGAAAACTTAGCCGATGAAGAATTTGTGCGGACGCGTTGCGAACTCCCGGCCTTTGCCGAATGGCGAGAATTTATTTTGCAGGCCGAAAATAGCCCCGACGTCGTTGCCGAAATCACGGGAGTACCCGCCGATGATATTCGTGCCGCGGCCAGGTTGTATGCCACGGCGCGAAACGCGGCAATCTACTACGGACTGGGAGTCACGGAACACAGCCAAGGCTCCACAACGGTAATGGGCATCGCGAATCTAGCGATGCTGACCGGAAATATCGGCCGATCCGGTGTCGGCGTTAACCCGCTCCGCGGACAAAACAATGTCCAAGGCTCTTGTGATATGGGATCCTTTCCCCATGAGTTGCCAGGGTATCGCCCCATCGGCGACTCTGCCATCCGCCAGCAATTCAATGAACATTGGAACACGGAACTGGACCACGAGCCCGGTTACCGGATTCCCAATATGCTCAATGCTGCCGTGGCAGGGACGTTTAAGGGGATGTATATCCAAGGCGAAGATATCGCTCAGTCAGACCCGAATACCAAACACGTCCTCGCGGCCCTGGAAAACCTAGAATGTTTGGTCATCCAAGATATCTTCTTTAACGAAACGGCAAAATACGCTCACGTCTTTTTGCCTGGCTCTTCGTTTTTGGAAAAAGACGGGACGTTTACCAATGCCGAACGCCGCATTTCGCGAGTGCGGAAAGTTATGGAACCCCTTGCCGGACTGGCCGATTGGGAGGCGACCCTTGGACTCGCCAACGCATTGGGAGTCCCCATGCACTACAACCATCCCTCCGAAATCATGGAAGAAATTTCAACATTGATGCCGACGTTCCAAGGTGTCAACTATCGCCGACTGGACGAACTCGGCAGCATCCAATGGCCGTGCAACGATGCGAACCCCGCAGGATCGCCGGTGATGCATACTACCGAATTCACCCGAGGTCTGGGTCGATTTATTCTGACTGAATTTGTTCCGACGACCGAGAAAGTCACGCGACGTTTCCCTCTTATCCTGACCACGGGACGGATTCTCACCCAATACAACGTCGGCGCTCAGACCCGTCGTACGGCCAATAATATTTGGCACTCCGAGGATCGCTTGGAAATCCATCAGGCCGATGCCGAAGATCGCGGGATCAGCGAAGGTGATTGGGTTTTGATTTCTAGCCGCGCGGGTGAAACGAGGTTGCGGGCTCAAATTTCCGATCGCGTTCAACCCGGTGTGGTTTACACGACATTCCACTTCCCGATCTCCGGGGCAAATGTTGTGACGACTGAGAACTGCGATTGGGCCACGAGTTGTCCGGAATACAAGGTGACCGCTGTCGATGTGCAACGATGTGAAAACGCCACGGCATGGCAAGCGGAATTCGAATCTTTCGAGGAAAATCAATTGGGACTCCTGCCCGCATCGCAACCCAACACAGATTCAGAAAAGTAAATTTGCCTCGCGTCGCCAATACGTATCATGCCTAACGATTTAAAATCAGTTGGGAGGAACCCGTTTTGTGAGTGCAGAGTGTTATGGGTTGGGAGTGGTTTGGACTCGTTATCAAAGCAAGATACAACCGCAGTGCCACGTCGGCGCCACCAGCCACTTCATACTGTTTCTTCCCCTGACGATCGTTTATAGTGAAGTGAAACGTTTAACGAATTGGTTTCGTTCCGATTTTGCCGACGGTTTTCTTTGTGGAAGCGGTAACAGGGCAGCAAATGACGACTTGCGTGAAATTCGTATCGATCTTGGTGTTTGCAGCGTGGCTTCCCAGTTGGGCAATCGCTCAACAGGAAGCTGACTTAGCCGGCCAATCCCTGCCGCCACTGCAAATGCCAGCCGAGCCAAACGTTGCCAAAAATACGTTGAAGGCTAAAGCACCAATAAGCGATTCACAAGGTCTACCACCCATCGCTCGACTTTTTCTGCATCGCTGCGTCAGCTGCCATTCTGGAAGCGAGGCTGAAGGTGATGTCGATTTGACTCGGCCCTCGCTAATGGCTCGCGACGATCACGGTCAGATTGATCTAAAAAACAGCCGATTGTGGGAAGTGGTTCACGACGAGGAGATGCCGCCCGAGAATCCGCTAGACGCTGCGGAAAAGCAAATATTACGTGAGTGGCTCGAGAGCGGAGCGCCAAATGGATTTGAACCAATCGATCTGTTTCGTTTCACGACAGACAGTCGAGCGGGCTATGACTGGTGGGCATTTCAACCCATCGCTGGCGACAAAATCAAGAACGTTCCCCATGTTGCCAACGCGAGCCGCGTTCGAACACCGGTTGACGCCTTTGTATTACAACAATTGGAGGATCACGAGTTGGCCATTTCTGCCGACGCATCTCCACGCGATCAAATTCGACGACTCTATTTCGATTTAACAGGATTGCCGGCCCCGCCTGAGGCTATTGAATCATTTACGGCGAATCCTTCGGACGCCAACTACCTGCAGATCGTCGATCAACTCCTCGATTCTTCTGCCTATGGCGAGCGTTGGGCTCGGCACTGGCTGGATATTGTGCGATATGGCGAAAGCGATGGTTTCGAACGGAATGGACCGCGATTGGAAAGTTGGCGATATCGCGATTGGGTAATCAACGCCTTCAATCGCGATTTGCCTATGGATGAATTTGCTCGCTTACAAATCGCCGGAGATGTCATTGCCGAGGACCCTTGGGAGGGTACGGTAGCTACTGGGTTTCTGGTGGCGGGGGTGCACAACACAGTGGTGGGCTCGAGTCCACAAATGAAATTGTTGGCGAGACAGGACGAACTAGAAGACCTCGTTGGCACCGTGGGTCAGACCTTCGTCGGCCTGACGTTCAACTGCGCTCGTTGCCATGATCACAAATTCGATCCGATCACGCAGTTGGAATACTACCAACTCGTGGCCTCGCTGGCGGGGGTTCAACATGGCGTTAAAAGCGTTGTCCAGGCCGGCGATTCGCGTCGTTTAGAAATTTTGAATTCGCAGATCACAGAATGGCAACGGCAGCTCGAAACGATCGAGGATGCGGCTCGGCACGAAATTCTCAGCCGACGCGAGCACGACACTGCTGTTGCCTCCACAGTGACGCCGGCGTTGGCCGAGTGGAAATTCAACGCTGCTCCGGGCTCGTACCAAAATCGACCAACGGAATCTTGGCAAGCATTGCAACTCAATGGAGACGCCAAAGTTTCTTCCGAAGGCTTGCGATTG
The DNA here is from genome assembly GCA_041742275.1 of Pirellulaceae bacterium. Taxonomy (GTDB): domain Bacteria; phylum Planctomycetota; class Planctomycetia; order Pirellulales; family Pirellulaceae; genus BJ22. Next base: position 3,548 of record JBGSIY010000790.1, read on the forward strand.
GACGGTGTTGATGACTTTGCGTCGACCGGCCCCATCCCGATAGCGATTAAGGCCAAAACGCTCGCCGCCTGGGTGTCGCTGAACGATTTAAACCAACGTGGCGGGGCAGCGATCAGCCTGGAAACACCGGACGGCACTCTGTTTGATGCTGTTGTATTTGGCGAAAGGGAACAGGGTCATTGGATGGCCGGCAGCAATGGATTTTCAAGGACGCGTGAATTTGCAGGCACGCCTGAAACAGAAACGGACAAACCCCTATTCATCGCCGTGACCTACGCGGAGGATGGCACCATTGCCGCC
>JBGSIY010000791.1:0-1953 GCA_041742275.1 Pirellulaceae bacterium
GAGATATGGCGGGCTGTGCGCCACCGTGATTAAAACGACCGTGATTAACAAACCACAGTATTTAAAAAAGCCCTATTGATTCATCAACATGGCAAACCACTCCGGGATTCATGGGGAAAATTGGTTTCTGAACTCAATTTCCAACAACCATCATTTTACGACGCCATGAAAAAACTCGAAAAAACGGCGTTATCGTGCCTTCGTCTGGGGACTTGCGTACAAATGAAAGATTTTTTTCAGACTTTTTGGAGCCTGAACGGGTTTATCGATTAAGCCTAGGATGGCTCGCAAAATCGCTATATTTTTAGAAAAAATCGTGGTGGCTTTTTGACGCATCGGTCCAATCGCGTTCTATGGTTTTTGGTTATTTGTCAAAACCTCTTGAGTTTAAACAATTCTGGGTCTTGAAAGCCACTTCCGAATTCTGGAGCAATAGCCATGTCCCATTCCGTAAGACCTCCGAAACACAAAATGAAGAACTTCCCAAGAATTCTGCTTGTCGACGATGACACCATTCTCCTGCGTAGCCTCCGTCGCGTTCTCGAAGACGAAGATTTTCAAATCGAAACGGCGTCATGTGCCAGCGAAGCGATGTTGGAACTAATGAAAGATCGGTTTGATGGAATCATTTGCGACTACAAAATGGCCGGAGTAAATGGAAAGGAATTGCTCAAAAAGGTTCGCGATGAATATCCCTCCATGTTTCGCATCATGTTAACGGGACAGCTGGAATCGAGCAACTCACTAATGGTCCTCGAACGAGATAAACTCGATTGCATTTTACAGAAGCCGTGTGATGACGTGCGGCTGGTCAATGAAATCAATCGCATGATGGAGTGCCGACGCGGCCTGGGCAAACGACTGATGTCCCTGTTTAGCAACTGATATGAATTAAATTCCAATTCGAAGATTTCAAAGATATTGTTTGAGAGAATTACCATGAACCGCAGTGCAATTGTTTCCCAAATGGCTGATATCGAGCATTCCTCCCGAATGGAAGCGATGGGGCGATTGTCAGCGGGTGTCGCCCATGAGATTAATACTCCCATGCAATACATTGGTGATAGCTTGCGATATTTATCGAAGAGCTTCGAGAGACTAGAGCCTGTGCTCGACTTATTGCCTGAGATCTTTAGTATTCTGGAATCCCCTGATTTGGCGGATCGTGTTCTTTCGGAGGAATTGCAAGATTTGATTTCCAGCATCGATCTTCGAAAAATTCGCTCGGCATCCACGAGTATTCCCGAAGCCATTGAAGACAGTCTGACGGGCGTCTCGGCGGTGGGTTCCATCGTGCATGCCATGAAACAATTCTCTCATCCGGGCTCCGATCGGAGGATGGGATTGAATATTCACGAAATCATCACCACAGCGGCCACCTTGGCAAAAAACGAATACAAATACACGGCCGAGCTTGAAATGAATTTTGCTCCCGACCTCCCCCTGATCGAAGGATTTGCCGCTCGTCTCAGTCAAGCCTTTTTGAGCTTGATCGTCAACGCAGCTCAAGCGATTGGCGAAATTGTGGCTGGCACCGATACCAAGGGGCTCATTAAAATTTCAACGCGTTTGGTCGACCAATCGATCGAAGTTGTTGTTAGTGACACTGGCGGAGGGATTCCTCCTGAAAACGCATCTTCAATTTTTAAACCTTTTTTTACAACCAAAGAACCAGGCTGCGGAACTGGGCAAGGCTTAGCATTCGTGCACTCCACCATCGTCGATCAACATTCGGGCACTGTTACATTGAACAATCATTTTGGACAGGGAGTGGAATTCATTATTCGACTTCCGATTTGCCATGAGTAAAAACGTTCAAACCTCGCTCAATATTTCCTCCCTCAACTCTGATGGAGAAATGACTATGAAAGTCTTACTTGTCGACGACGAACCGCTAATCACTCGTGCCACGTCGCGAGCGATTCGCTCGTGCCAACCTGATTGGGTAGTGGA
>JBGSIY010000792.1:0-6114 GCA_041742275.1 Pirellulaceae bacterium
GACGAAAGGACTGAGGAGCACTTTTAAAAAAGCTCCAATCGTTTTGATGTACGGGTCAAACGCCGCTGATTCATTTCAGCGGTGCTTGGCCTTTTCTTGGTTGACAGCAGAAGGCGTTTTTAAGGTGGTTGCTTTGGGAAAAGCCGTCACCTTAAAAACAGCAAACTGACGACGGACACCCGAGTTGCGTTTTGCATGCGACGTGGTGTTTGTCGAAAGGTTTTTAGCTCGGGTGCTATGAATTGCGTGGGTGCACTGTGGAATGCAGTGAATCTGCGAATTCGGATTTGCATCCGTGCTGGCAAGGGTCGAATCAATTTGTCGATTCGCGTTCCGTTGAAAGCCATTCGTTCGGCTTTTCGGAACTGGATCTCGCGAATTCGAATCCCCCGTCAATCGAGGATTTTTTAATGGAGAGGCTTTGGGCGTTGAGCCATCAAATCAACGTCCATTTTTCTGATCGAACGCATAGCGTTTGATCATGGTTTTGTGAGCCGACGGCGCTAGCCGCGGGTTCCGGATTTATTAGCCGATGGGCGTTAGCCTCAGTTTAGATGTCAAACAAGGAGTAAAGATCCTACCACCCAGGGGGCCCATGAAGCACAAAGTGAAAACAAGCTACCGATGCGAAGCATCATCGCCCGAAGCGGTCGTGCAACTGATCGCAGCCAGCTACTTACGACACGGCTACTACTGGTATGTTACCGGCAAGATCCCTGACGGCAAGCCAGTCGATCGCGTCGACCGTAAGCTAATCGACAAATACGGCATCGACATTTCAGAGTGGCAGCGATCCAAACGCCGCAAGTCAGGGATTGCCAATGCTCACTATCTCCGGCACGATCGGTGGTTCATCTTGATGCTAACCGCCGGACACCATCCGCTCCGCGCACCTTCCAAGGCTGGGGGCGAGGGGGAGCACTTGAAGGACTGTCGCCGCGTTCCGATCCGGTTCTCCGGTTATTCGATTTCCTATCGCCGAAGCGGAGTAGCCCAACCCGTGGGCCAGCCCGAAAAATGGCACGCCCATGTCCGGCTCGATGCCGTGACCTACGCGGCAGCGAAAGCACATTTCGAGTCGATCGCCGTTCACCGCTCACCCGAAAATCTTGCCAGTGAATTTGCCAAGATCACCTACGCCCGATACGCACCGATCCGCAGGCAATTGTTGAACATCCTCCGCCGCGTCAATGACCTGCGGAAGCAGCACTCATTCAAGCCGTTACCTTATGAGGTACTAAAGCTTCGACGGTCGCCAGTGAAGGTTTACACGGACGCCACATCCGACTCGAACCCAGGCGCAAGCGACAAGGAGGCAGCGTAGGACGGGAATGATCAAGATTCAGTTCACGCTATTTTTGATGCTGGGGACGATCGCAACGATCTATCCCGAGGCGGCCAAAGTGGCTGCAACCGTGTGGTTCTTGCGGTGTGTTTGGCGGATTTGCTGACGTCGCCCATTCCGGTCACAGGCACCCTTCCACGGACGAGGCAATCGTCATCGGCGAGTTTCCCCTCGCCAGCTCGGACTCGTCTGTGACCTGCATGGTCGAAATGAAATAGCGATAGTGAACGCCAATCCGTTGCTCCTGGAATCCTCCTGGCTATACTGGGGGGCGTCGCTAAAAGCTACCCGAGGAGCGGCAACGTAATTCCCCGCAAGTCATCCCAGATTCCACTTGACAGCCAAGTGCTGCACGACCAGGGCAAGAATGAAGAAACCCAGAAATGAAGAAACCCAGATCGATATCGAGTCCACGACAACCTGTTACTGATTCAGCGACTGAAGCTTGCATACTAACTATACAAGGCGAGAGCGAAGCGCTCCGTCGTCACGGCAATAACCAAACCTTCCTAAGGAAGTTTGCGAGCGCCGTGCTTGCAATTTTGTGGTTGACTGGTCAGGCGCATGCTGGACTTGTTATTACTTCGGATGATCTCTACCGAGGTTACGCGAATAATTATCAGAATGTGGGCTACGTCGAAAATTCGGACGGCAATGGCGGTTACGAGTTTAACGCGAGTGGTGTTTTGATTGATTCACATTGGGTGCTGATGAGTGCTCACCAAGCTCTAGCAATTGATAGTGATCCAAATTCCGTTTATGGCTCATTTCGTTTTGGACTTGGGTCTAACTTTTACTCTGATCGGGGTGAAACTATGGCGGCAAGTGAGCTGTTTATTAATCCGTCTTATGGCGGAAGTGTTAATGCCGGCTACGACCAAGCGCTTTTATATTTCGAAAACCCTTTCGCATCCGTTGCTCCAGTGACTTTTTATACTGGTGACGTTGCTGTCGGGATGGATTCAGATATTGTTGGTTATGGTCGCTTACAACTTGTAAATGACCCCAATGTTTCATTAACTGGGGATCGAAGAGCCGGCAACAACGTGATATTTGGAATTTCGAGTGCAACTGGAGCACCGTATGCATCTACAGTTTTACGTGACGCTAGTCGCAGTACCTATCGAGAACTTGGTATGGGAGGTCGAAATGGCGACTCCGGTGGAGGACTTTTTATAAATGGTGAGTTAGCTGGTATTACTACATCGGCTAGCAGTTCTAACATTTTTGGTAGTGATACACGTTATTCACTACTGGACTATGATTGGATTAGTACAACGATGGCGAGTAGACCACCAACAGCTGTTCCAGAACCAAGTAGCTTCATATTGCTTGGGATTGGAAGTGGCTTAGCTGCTCTTAAACGTCGTAGAAGAAAGATCATTTCCAATCGCGAGCTTAGCTCGCCGGTCTTTACTCTAAGGATTGGGAAATGAAAAATAAGATATGCGTTGTTTTGTCTTTATTCGCCGCGCTATTCTGCTTTGCGCAAAACGCGAATGCGGGGTTGGTGTTTGGTGATGGAACTGCTCAGATTGGTTATGGGCAGCAGTATGAAGGTACTGTTGGATATGTGACAGGAACTAATTCCGGTGGTACGAATTTTTTTCGTCAAAGTGTAACGATGCTTGATTCCCATTGGGGGATAACGTCGGCTCACGGATTGTTGGAAGTCGATACCGACCTCTCCTCTATGTATTCGAATCTCGCTGTTGGACTTGGAACTAATATGTTCACAAGCCCCGGTGAAGTTTTGGGTGTTACTCAAGCTTTCATTAATCCAAATTATCAAGTTGATAATGGATATGACGTTGCTCTTCTCTATTTTGACAATCCTTTTGCAACTGCAAATCCAGTTTCAATTTTTACAGGAGATATCCAGGTTGGAATGGAATCTGATATTGCTGGATTCGGGCGGTTGCAACAAGTTAACGATTTTAATCTTACATTAACTGGAGATTTACGAGCTGGTAATAATGTGATTGATGAAGTCCCTTACACTTTTTTGGGTCCAGATTATGTGTCGACACGACTGCGATCAAGCTCTTTTTCAAATTATCGTCCACTCGGAATGGGAGGCACCTCCGGTGATTCGGGTGGAGGTCTATTCATTAATGGAGAAATTGCGGCTGTAACAGCTTTTCAAGCCGCCAACCCGTTTTCCGGTGCATTTACAGGATATAATGTCATAACTCCCGGAATCAACTCGTGGATTTCTGAGACCAGAGGCACCACCGCTGTACCGGAACCAAGTAGCATTATTTTATTTGCAATTGGGGGAACTGTCGCGGCACTTCGACGTCGCAAGAAATCGCAAACTATTTAGGTTCCATCGGGATTTTTCTAACAGGATTTTAAACTATAAAATCCTGTTAATTTCGACCCAAGTCCTTTTATTCGACGTCGCCACTTGCAACCTGATAAACGTACACGAAACCATCTTCGTTTATCTTATTGCCTAACGATTTAACCACCGCCACACTCGCAACAACAATCAACGCAACCATAACCCCATACTCAACCATGGTCGCACCGCGTTCGTTATGCGTGAGCGATTCTGTTTTCTTTCCAGTCTTAAATTTAAAACACAGCGGCACCCACCCCGAGTTAACCAGAACAACTCGCAGCACGCTGGTCTCTCTACAACCGCGAGTTGCCCGCTAGGTCGCAGTTGACGTGTTCCGCTATCTCGCCGCCTTTTTGATTTGCGATTGAGAGTCAAAGATTTCGTCGTCGCTTTCGGACTGCTCCACGGATTCTGAAACCGACGCCACCACTTTTGACTGACGTGATTTCCGATTCTTGGCAACTAAGGCTTGGCCAACGCTTTGTTCGGGTATCTCCGGCGCCGCTGCAATTCCCTGAGGATAGAGTGCGTCTCTAATCTGACGCAATTCCGACGCACAGAGTTTCAAAATTGGCAAGGCACATTCGGCACAGTAGCTACGTTTGAACGGCGTTCCCTCGTCCTGGATGGTGAGGCACGGTTTCCCTGGGCGAATCGTGTGTTTTGCATCACGTCGGCAACGACGATCTCCGCGGGCAATGTCGACGCTGACATGTTTGATGATCCGTTTGATGACTGCCATCGACTCTCCTAAAAGCGGCCCCATGAATTTGTCGTCCGCATACTTCGCTGGTTGATCTTATCTGTCAACTCGGTAACGAGATTTGGCAGCATGTCCGTGGCACGTTCGACGTCCTCCAGTCCCCATTCGCGATTCGATTTCGGACGACGCCCGAGCCGTTGGTTCAGTGTGTAATAGATCCAATAGCGCGCAGCACTCCAATTCTTCTGATTGCGCAGCATCGGATGTACTCGAGAAATCTGTCCTCCCATTGAATTGAGCCGCGTGTTCGTGAGCGTCTTCCGCACGGCTTGGTCGACTTCGTGATTCAATCGCGACTTGGCTTGTCGCCGCCGTTCTTGAGGACCGACAACGTTTGCCGTTGGCTGAAACTCGGATGTGACCATTGGCTGGTCGGTCTCTGCGTCGAGGATGATGTCTCCGTATTCGGAGTGCGTCACCTTTCCGATTCGCTCCCACTCGACAAGCATCTGGGGACTGAACAGGCTAACTTTGTCTTCCTCATCACCATCGTCGATGCCATCACTGTTCTTCGGTCTCGTTGGCTCGTTGCCGCCGCTGACGATGCCTGCCCACAACGCTTGGTCTTCGTCGTCTAGCTGGCGGAATTGTTCCCAATGACGCTCTGTATTGAGGCCGACATGCGAAACAATGATGCCGCGGTTATCCGCGTCACCCGGTGCCCGTTGCTTGAGAACTCGCATCACTCGACCAACGAATTGAATGTACGGTGATAGGCTGCGGAACGGACGAAAGATCGCCGCAACGCTGAGGGCCGGATGATCGAACCCTTCTCCGAGCATCTGAACTTGCACGATCGCGTCGAGTTTCCCTGCTCGCAACCCTTTCAGAATTTGATTCTGGCGGACCTTGGTTTGCTTGCTGTGGATTTCGCAAGTTCGATATCCCGCTTCGCGGTAGAGCTGGCTGATACGTTCTGCGTGTTCGACGGAGCATGCGACTGCGATCACCTGATGTTTAGGAGAACCCTCGGATCGCAATCGCTCGCAGGCTTGAATGCTTTTTCGCACGATGTGCCGGTTGCACTCATCCGCTAGCGCGACTCCTCGACTGAACCAGGTTTCTTCGCGTAGTTGCATCACCTGTTCCAGAGTAGCCGTCTCTGCCGTGTCCTCGAACACAAAAGAAAGTTCACAGGGCGAAACTTGAATCGATTGCAGCGTTTTGATGTAACCGCGGCTCATCGCCCGAAGAAATGAGTATCGATAGATCGACGTCCCGATCACCTCTTGCCCGTCCGAGCGAAACGGCGTTGCCGTTAAACTGATGATTTTGGCTTTGTTGAAATGTTTCATCAACCGTTGCCAACTGGTTGCAGCGTTGTGGTGCCCTTCGTCGAGGATGATCATGTCAAAGAAGTCACTCGGCATTCTGCTCAGCCATCGATTTCCCGCTTGGCCAATCTGCTGGACATTCGTGACAACAAAATGGCTGTCAACACAGTCGGAGAAATTTGCCATCGGTCCGTCGAGAATGGCTGCAAAGGGGCCCACGGGGGAAGTTCGGCAAACACCAGTCGAATGCCAAAAACAGCGTTTGGTTGCCGAGTCGACCGCCTCAAAGATGGCGTCGCGGATCGTCAAGTTGGGAGCAACGATCAGGACTCGTCCCTGAGAGATCCCAAACGGCAAGATGCTGATCAGCCCGGTCTTGCCGCCG
>JBGSIY010000793.1:0-1898 GCA_041742275.1 Pirellulaceae bacterium
TGAAACTGGCTCTAGAAACTGTATGTTTGGTTTGCAAACGTAGTTCTCAACTCACAAAAGCTCTTCAAGGTTTCGTGCAACCACGTGAGGAATCCTGGTCAAAAATGTCTGTTCAAACCTCTATTGAGGAAGCTTTGAATATTTTGAAACCCTTGATTAAAGAAGCTGCTGTAAAAGTAGAAACTAAGTTTGTTAACAAAAGCATTTTTGCCAATCGCGAACAATTGTTGGAAATCGAACCGCACGCTGCGGTGATTGCGTCGATTCGTGTGCCTGAGGCGGGAATTGTCAATTACCGCCAGGTCTGCGAAACATTGGGCAAATTATTAACGGCGCGCGGAGGCGAGATTTTTCTAGGTTGCCGAGTCACTCAGATCAAAAATCTGCCGCATGAATCTGTGGTGACGCATAGCTTGGGGCAAACGACAACAAAATTTGTCGTCAATTGTGCTGGTTTATATTGTGACCGAGTGACTCGCATGGCGAAGGTGAAATCTCCCGCCAAAATCGTTCCGTTTCGAGGTGAATATTTTGAGTTGAAGCCCGAGGTCGAATACCTGTGCAAACATTTGATCTACCCGGTACCCGATCCCAACTTTCCATTTTTGGGCGTTCATTTTACACGAATGATCCAAGGCGGCATTGAGTGTGGTCCCAATGCCGTTTTGGCGTTTGCCCGCGAGGGTTACACCAAAACAAAAGTCAATTTCGGCGACTTGTTTGAATCTTTGACATACCCAGGTTTCATTCGAATGGCGACCAAACATTGGCGAATGGGGATGGGCGAAATGTGGCGTTCGGTCAGCAAGGCGGCATTTGTGCGTGCGTTGCAACGACTGATGCCGGAAATTCGCGCCGAACATCTCGTGGCCGCACCCGCGGGAGTTCGAGCTCAAGCTGTTTTGCCGGATGGGTCCATGGTTGATGACTTTTTGATTGTTGACTCGGAAAGGATGGTGCATGTGAATAACGCACCATCACCTGCAGCGACTGCCTCGCTAAATATCGGTAAACTGGTGGCTGAAAAGGTCATCCAACGGCTGTGATTTTGCCGGCTCAATTGGCCTGTCAACTCAATTATTTGGCCGGATCAATCGGCAAATTCCACCTTGGTTCCATGCCGATGAACCAAACCTTTATTCAAAACGAAACCCACCGACGGCCGCTCGTTGGGTAAAATGATTTTGAATAACGGACGGAACTGATGGGACCACAATGAACACCGTATCGACGAAAGACATGTTCGTTACGACGTCTCTTGATCGAATGCATTGCTGCCGTCGTCGATTCGATTTTCATCGGCCATGGGTCCTACAAACCAGGGATAAATTGCCGGAATTACAAACGCAGTCAACAGGGTTGACGTGATGAGTCCCCCAATAACGACACTTGCGAGAGGACGCTGAATTTCTGCTCCTGCCGAGTTGCTTAGAGCCATCGGCGCGAATCCCAGACTCGCGACCAAGGCCGTCATCAATACGGGACGCAGGCGAGAATCGGCTGTTGTCAACGCCGCTTGTCGAGTTGAGTTGCCTTTCTTTCGCTCTGACTCAGCTCCACTGACCCAAACCAGTCCGTTGAGCACGGCCACACCAAACAGTGCAATAAAACCGACTCCAGCCGAAATGCTAAAGGGCATTGATCTCAGCCATAAAGCAAAAATTCCTCCCGAGGCGGCGAGCGGCACAGCCAGGAAAATGAGGAGAGCCAAACGCATGGAACCAAACGATGTAAACAGCAGGAGCCAAATTAGCACCAACACGATAGGCGTAATAATCGCCAACCTGAGACTGGCCGATTGTAAATTCTCGAAGTCTCCACCCCATTGAATTTCGTATCCTGATGGAAGTTCCACGCCTGCCTGAACTGTCCGTCGCGCCTCCTGGACAAAGCTGGCT
>JBGSIY010000794.1:0-2523 GCA_041742275.1 Pirellulaceae bacterium
GCTTGAGAAAAATACTCATCGACTCGGGATTTGGCGTCATTCGCGGAAATATATTTCAGTTTGAACGAACGGAAATTGGGCTCAACATCCATGGGCTCTTCCGGGACGTCATACTCTTTGACGATCTCTCGGATTTTCTGAATGGATTCTTCGCGACCAGAAACCAGCAAACCACGAGGATCACGAATGGCTTGGATACTGGCATTGCCCAGGGTGGGTGCATAAATATTATCGTAGAGCTGTTGCACGATTTCGGCCGTGGACTGGGGATCGGAACCTTGGAGAGGGACCCGAGCCACTTTGGGGCTGGTTTCTTTGGCTTGTTGCATCAACTGATCGATCATTGCGCGGACTTCGGCGACATCTTCCGGCGGCCCAATAATCACGATGGCATCCAATTCAGGGAAAACTTGGATCTGCACAGGGCCGCTGAATTCGTTCCCTTGAGCGTCCTGGGTGCGTGTGATCACTCTCGTGTTGGGGCTGACCTGTGGGTCGCCAGGTAATATCTGCTCATCTTGCTGCGCAGGATTGAATGTGGAGGCATACATGTTTTGGGGGGTGACGATTTCAACTCCCATGATGGTCGCCGCTGAGGTGACAATTTCGGGGCCTGCGGGAGGCAATGGAGCGACTTCGATTTTTTTACTGATGCCGGTTGATTTGTCCAGATCGAGGACGGACATCAAGGCCTTCCATTCTGCTGCCGCCTCGGCCGAGCCGTGGAAGTCGATGGTCGAGTTGCCGCGATCGATTGTCATATAAGCTGCGGACTTGGTGTTGGGCAACGTCACCTTGACTTTACGTCCCTCGTCAGACACTTCTGCTTGAGGCTGTTTGAGCCAACAGGAAACGAGTTTCTGTTCGAATTCCTGCCATGAATGCCCGACCAATCGGTAGGAGGCCACCGGCGCGACCGGCGCGGCGGATGTGAACCCGACTTGCTGAACTCGACCGGACCCCGCATTGGATATTGGGGCCCCCGAATTGACGACCGATGGAACTAGGGGTTGAAGCGAACCCGGTGTCTGCTGATGGGTAGCTGGACCAGATTGACCGGGGAGTTCTTTGAATTCGAGTTTCTGAGCCGAGGCAATCGAACTGGAAAACATACCAAAAGCCACTAGCGAAGTGGAAAAAAAACTGGTTTTCCAGCTTGGCAATGACTTGAGTTTGCGGGGAGACTTCATTTTCGAATACCCTAAATTTTTGTTCGGACCGGAAATGACGGCTAACTAACGTGCCATCGAAACTAGCCTGCTGTTAAAATTCTTTCCTTATGCAGCGTTCAACCTTAGAAGTCGGATCAACCAGAATGCGTTAGCACCCTGGTCATGTCGAATTATCAGGAGCCAAGTGCCTACCTGTTCATTCTCCCCAACCCTAAAACGGAACCTGGACGAGGTTCTCGCCATGGAGCTTCGTAACCTGAAACAATCTCCCTCTCAAAATTGTTACCAGGCGGAATTTCCAACTCGCGGAATCACAGTGGATTTCGCGCGTTGCTTCAATGGCTATTTGAACCTATCAAAGGTTTCCATCGGCAAATATTGCCCTGTCGCCAAAATAAAACTAATAGAAATAACCAGAACAATCGGAAAATTTTGCCAAAACGAGACTCCACCGATCGAGCTAGCGTTAATGCAGGCACTTTTGATTTCTACGCGGATTAGAGATTTGCCCGAGCCTAAACGTTCGACCTAGTAGATCGGTTTTGAAGGCGATTTCTTTCGCACATAGCCTGCAGCAATGTATTTCGTTTCCTGCGCTGCCATCACATTGGACCCGCAATGGCATCCCGCTCCCAATGCAGGACTCGAACGAATTCGACGTCACTGGCGTCGCCAGGATCAACTCCTTTTATTAATTTCTTAAATGCCCGTTTCGCTTTCAAAATTCAAAAAGCGTGTTTTCAAATACCCATACAATTTGAATGGGACTCGTTAAATTTCACCTGAAATCTCTGCTGACGTGCCTGAAATACAATTTTTAAACAGGCGTTTAAATAGATTGTTAAAAACGAGGTAAATCCGCGGTAAAGGGCAATAATTCGTATAAATAAGCTAGACTCTGTTGAAAACAAAAGTAGGGGACAAATGTCACTCGGGTCATCGACCCGGTCGAGCGTACGTCCCAGAACAAGGCCGGTCGATTTTTTCTTCAGTTTAAGACTACCAATTAAGACACGAATTCGTTTCGCCGGTCGAGATTTGCGTGGAACGGGCCTTCGATGAAGGCCGAAAAAGAGTGTTGGGTATTGAGTGCCAATGCACTGGAGGATGACGAATTTGGATTCTGAAATGTCAAGCAATTTATCGATCGAAAATTTCGAGAGCAATGAAAACGAGGAGTGGCTCCACGAAAATTCGCAGCATTTCTTCCAGCAAATGGTTTTGCGAGCTGGCTTGCATATCGACCGTCTCGAACTGAGCCGTTCATTGTCTCAGGTGGTGAAGGCAATTGAAGGCAACGACCCGAGATTGTGGTATCCGCGGATCATTGAGGCGAGCAAGGTTTACGATC
>JBGSIY010000795.1:0-3446 GCA_041742275.1 Pirellulaceae bacterium
TAAGGCAAATAGGCCAGAGTTGGCTGAAGCGAATGCACCCAGTCAAAACGAAAGACAGTCAGCCACTCAACAGGCAGCCAGACGGGCGGAAGGATCTCAGGAGTGTGGCTAAGCAATTGCGTTTGAAACGTGGCATCGGTCACTCTCATTGCATGCCACAGAGCCGAGCCCACGGCAACGGCCACAAATGCACCAGGGAGTTTAAAGGGCAAACGATTGCGCCCGATCAGGCTCACGAGCACGATGATCAAAGACGAAAATCCTGCCACAGGATTCCCCATCAATTTCTGGAATTGGGTGAAAGCAATGATTCCCAAGGCAATTGCTGCAAGAGAACCCAGCAGTCCGGCTCGGGGGAAATAGCGTTGAGCCCAACCGGAGCCAAAGGCCAATAAGAGTTTGATCAATCCCGTAATGATGATCGCACAAATCCCGATGTGCCAAGCTTCAGTCGCGGCGAGGAACGAATCTCCTGACACCTTCATGGCTGCTTTGTAAGCCGGGCCAATGACGAATAGGGCCATACCGATCGTGGAGGGGGTATCTAAACCTAAAGGCATAGCCGTCACGTCCGTCCGCCCCGTCTTTTTGGCCAAGCGAAAAGCCAGCACAAAATACATCAGGTCACCCACCAACACACCGATAGCGGTACCGGGAATCATGTAACGAATTGCAAAATCTACAGGGAATTGAAAATTGTCCCTGAGGATCAAAATGGCCAGGATCAACCCTGCCACATTGTCTAACATCAGCCCAAAAAACGCGTTTATATCGCCGCTAGCGGCCCATTGATATCGTTTGTTTTTCATATAACCGACAGGTTTGGCACAGGGGTTGCGATTGCTGTAACGGTGCGAGTCTAAATTGCAAAAAAATGTCTGTCAAATGACCAAAGGTGTCAAAAGGACAGACGAAACTTAAAACAGGCGAATTTAACCAAGTTTTTTGACACTCAAGGAGGAGCATCAGCAAAAAAAGTCGCGATTGGATAGAAATCGAATTCTTTCCTGATCGATGAACTTTGGTTAAACTGATGCGTATGGAATAATGCAAGCCACGATTACTGATTTCGATTACAATTTCACTCGCCAACTTCAAGCTAAAGAGTCAGAAGTGACGGACGAACAAATGTTGGCTGATTACCGGCAGACGGGAGATCGAGAGATCTTTGCCCAGTTGGTCTATCGGTACGAGCGTGAGTTGTATAATTATTTGCGTCGGTATTTGGGAAATTCGGAGATGGCTGAAGATGTCTTTCAAGCCACCTTTATGCAAGTCCATTTGAAATGTGAATCTTTCCAAGCCGACCGTCGTTTCCGGCCTTGGTTATATACGATTGCGACCAATCAAGCGATTGATGCCAGACGTAGAAACAAGCGTCATCGAATGGTGAGCTTGGACACCCCTCGTGAGCAGGAACACGATGAGGTAGGACAATTGATCAACTTGCTGGAATCGTCAGAGCAGAGTCCCGATGATAATTGTCTGGACTCCGAACGGAGTCGGATCGTGCGGGATACGCTCGAACAACTCCCTGAAAACATGTACGCGGTAGTCCATTTGGTCTATTATCAAGGCATGAAGTATCGTGAAGCCGCCGAGGTGTTGGAGATTCCGGTTGGTACAGTTAAAAGTCGAGTGCACGCGGCGATCGCGAAACTGGGCGATGTTTGGAAAACCAATCAGGTAGACTAGAAACGTGAAACATCCATCGGAAGCCGACTTATTAGGATTCATGCTAGGGGCGTTGGACGCTCATGAGCAGCGGCGAGTCCAAGAGGCCGTCGACCAAAACCCGCGACTTGAGGAAGATCTCCTGGCATTGAAAGCCTCATTGGCTCCATTGGAAACCATCGATCGACCTTTGGGGCCGCCTCCCGGGTTGGCCCGGCGGACTTGTCAAACCATCGCTATGTCCACACGAAACGCTATGTCCACACGAAACGCTGCGGTGTCCAACCGAAACGCCTCACAGGAAAGGTCCCTGGGCAATTACGGTGTTGCCGGTCTTGATTCAATGCAGCTTGATTCAATGCAGCGGGCATCAAATGGCCAGGTCTCGCCGGGAACTGCGAGCTATGAGTCTGCTGTAGATGGTGGACTGTTGGCGACTTCGTATTCGGCACAAACGGCGGTTCAGGGCCGTTCATTTTCTAAGCCCAGGAGTTGGTTTTCACATGCCGAACGCGGTGAAAGTGGGACTTGGGCGAAATCGCGATTTTCGTTTACTGATTTTGTCGTGGCCATTACCGCAGCGACTTGCATCGGTGCCCTGGTGTTTCCTCTGTTGCTGATGTCTCGATTCGAGCAACGGCGGCAGGGTTGCCAAGCCAACATGTCGAGTATCTATCGGTCCCTGGTGTCATACGCTGAAAATCATCAAGGTAATTTTGTGCCGATCCCGATTGCCGGCAAAATGGCTACGGCGGGATCATTTGCCCCCGTTTTGAAAGAGGCTGGATTGGTCCCCGATGACCAGATTTTTTCTTGTACAGGTATCGCCGCCGCCGATGGTGAGCCCGTTCGCATTCCATCATGCTCTCAAGTCAACGCAACGGATTGTCCCAAGCAGTTGAATCACTACCACCGCAGCATGTGTGGGCATTATGGATACTCTCTCGGCTATATGAGCGGAGACGCGTATATTGGTCCGCGAGATCAGGGGCGATCTTATGCCGTGTTGGTGGCGGATGCTCCCTCGTGTTCAAACCCAGGCCGCGCCAGTAAAAATCATTCAGGTCGTGGCCAAAATTGCCTAATGGAAACAGGCCAAGTTCGCTTCTTGTCCCAACCTGTGATCGGCGAAGATATGATTTACACCAACGATTTGAATGTCGTCGGCCCCGGCCTTAACGACAACGACTCGGTCATCGCCCCCAGCCATATCCCTCTGGTCATCAAAGTCATTCCGAATTGAACCTGACATCTTAGTGTGGTTTTGGCTTTGAGTGTCTCCGGTTTTCTGAGCCTCTCAGTTCTTGGTAGCGAGTGCTTTCTGTAGCGGTCGCGTTCCGTGATTCGGACGTTTTCGAGTTGGATGGGGCCGACGATCACCCGAAACGAATTGGTCGGCGACTGACCCAGGGCGAGCGAAAACGTGGGAATTACTCACATTTGGCTCATGATTCTGGCATGCCGAAAACCTGATTGAAAAAAATTTGCTTCTTTGTGGAAAATGGATTAGAACTTAATCACGCGATCTGCCATCGCCTCTCTGCCAAAAATCCATTTCAAAATCGCGACAGTTCCTTCGTCATTGTTTACGTGGAAGTTGAATGCGCGAATGTGCCAAGGTATCGTCGTTTATTTGCTGACACAGCTCGCGCAGGGCCTTTGCCTGTAGTCTATAGGGACGGTGGCATGCTGTGTGGCGTGTGAGTGCAATCAGGTTTTTGTTTTATGAAACAGGAGTGAGGTGCCACGATGGGAATTTTTCAAAAGACGCG
>JBGSIY010000796.1:0-13093 GCA_041742275.1 Pirellulaceae bacterium
GTTTGGCAAAGTCTTTTTTGATTTCAACCGAACCAAAGGACTTAGTTGCAACCATCGCATCGCTCAAGGCTGATGCCAACATCGGACTGGTCTCAATCAACAACCAACCCTGCGGCAATAAATGCTCGACCGCTTGATCAACCAATCGCAATGTCAATTCCAAACCCTGCTCGCCACCATACAAGGCCAACTCCGGTTCATACTTCTTGACATTTTCATCCAACGTGCCGACTTCCGCTCGACCCACGTACGGAGGATTACTCACAATCATCGATACCTTCAGGTCGTCAGCCAATTCGTTTAGTAAATCCGACTGAACAAACTCGACCTTCTCCGCGACGCCATGTCGTTGGGCATTGGCTCGAGCGACCTCCAACGCGGCGGGAGAAATGTCCACAGCCAGCACCTTCAGTGCCGGAACTTGTTTGGCCAACGTCACAGCAATGCAGCCACTACCCGTTCCCACATCGATCACGCGTTTGTCATCGGCTAGCACATTTCGCAACAGGTCGATAGCCAACATTACCAAATGTTCCGTCTCCGGGCGGGGAATCAAGACTTCCGGACTGACACCAAATTTCAGGGAATAGAATTCACGTTGACCGACCAAATAGGCCACCGGTTCGCCAACGGCATGCCGTTTAACCCATCCGCGAAACCGCCCCAAAGCCGGCTCTTGCGGAATTTCAGCAAATCGAGCGTACAGCTGAATTCGGGGACATTCCAGCGATTCCGCCAATAAAACTTCTGCAGCCACACGAGGAGAGTCCAATCCTCGCTGTTGAAAAAAATCAGTTGTCCACGCCAGTAATCGCTGTATGGACCAAGGCTGATTCTCCGTTTCGGCCATTTTTCACCAATTTTTCTTGAAAGTCATATTCATCAATATTTGCCTGTGCTATCTGAAATGATATTCGCGGATCCACTCTCGCCGATCAATCCAATGAACCCATAGCATCTCGCAATGTCTGGCGGTCATAATCGATCAACTCTCTGACAACCAAATCTAAATTTCCCAACATGACTTGATCCAATTTATAGATTGTCAAATTAATTCGATGATCGGAAACGCGATTATCGGGAAAATTATAGGTGCGAATTCGCTGACTTCGATCCCCAGATCCCACCAGATTTTTTCGTTCAGATGCTCGGGATTGAGCTTCGCGCTGCTGATAGTAATCATATACGCGAGACTTGAGTACCCGCATGGCTTTGGCGAGGTTCTTATGTTGACTGCGTTCGTCTACGCAGCGTACGACCACGCCTGTAGGAAAATGCGTGATGCGAATCGCCGATGATGTTTTATTGACGTGCTGTCCCCCCGCCCCGCTACTGGCACAGTATCGTTCAACCTCATAGTCGGCCGGATTAAGCTCCACTTCAACATCCTCCGGTTCTGCCATCACGGCCACCGTCGCCGCAGAAGTATGCACACGTCCTTTGGTTTCTGTATCGGGAACCCGCTGGACGCGATGGCCACCACTTTCGTATTGCAATTCGCGAAAGCACCCCTCCCCTTCCACTGATGTCGTGATTTCTTTGAACCCGCCCATTTCAGAAGTACTATGGTCGAGCACCGACATCTTCCAACCCTTGTTATCGCAATGGCGTTGGTACATCTCGTAAAGGTCCCGAGCAAACAAGGCCGCCTCTTCTCCACCGGTGCCCGCCCGAATTTCCAATACGCAACGACTGCGGTTGGCGTCTTCCCCGCCAATGGTCATCATCAGTAACTCGTCCCACAATTGTTCGCGAATGACCAACAGCCGCTCTAACTCTTCCGCCGCCATCTCTCGCTCGTCAGCGTCCTCGCTCTCAGACATTTCACGCACATCTTTGATTTGCTGGACCACGTCCTTAAATCGGCGGTACTTGTTGGCCATCCGAGCGAGACTGCCATGTTCACGTGCCACTGCGGCCATCATTGTCGAATTGGCTTGGACATCCGGATCGGTCATCTGTTCTTCTAGAGCCAAAAAGCGAGTCAGTTTTTCTTCAAGCATCGATTTCATTTACATACCCATTGATTTCTATTCGAGATATTGGCGGTCCCGTGAAACTCAACTCTGTTTTCAGAATCAACAGAGGCAATCGAAAGAGACTCGCGCCAGCAGAACGCATTCAAGCAACACCCAGAGGTTCTCTCGAGCAGCTACAAACGGCCGATCGCGTTACGGCCGATCACGTAGCGTTGTGCAACCAAAAGCAGGTATATAAAGGATCGTGTATTGGAAGGAATTTTCATCTTCTCGTTCAAACTGAAACAACTAGAAATGGTTTTTACCATCTTAACAGACGACATATCAAAATCGGGAACCCTCCCATCGGCCTGTTCCACATACGGGTCAGGGTTCTGACATCGTCTTTTAATTATCCATAATTATCGGCATTTCGAACAGTAGCAGGCTATGGATTGCGTGGAAATCCGAATCGGACACTTGATTGGCCCAACTCCGCTTTGTGAGCATCCGCCCCCCGACACCCGATTACAAAAAAACGTTCGACCGCCCTCACCCGCCCCCCTATTGCCCGAAACAATGAAGCGGACAGCATTTCAGTCGCGGTCCCGACCAAGTCGGGCGAAATTAGTTTCGACTCAAACGAACTGATACCTCACAGCCGCTGATGCTGGTGCCAATTTTACCCAAGTTCCATTCGCTCCGGCCCGGAACTCAACTAGAATGCTAGCTTGTAATTCCTCGAAAAAATCGGCTTCCTTCGTGACCCCGAGATCAGTAGAATCCCGCGCCGTGACGTAAATCAGTGCGCCATCAGAAATTTAATGCAAATGTTGAGATATTGGACAACCGGAGAATCCCACGGAAAGTGCCTCACGGCATTGGTCGACGGCTTTCCCGCTGGCGTTATCGTTGACGAAGCGAAAATCAACTTCCAACTCCGGCGGCGACAGGGAGGTTATGGTCGGGGAAAGCGACAAACACTTGAAATGGACACGGTCGAAGTCACGTCCGGGGTTTGGAACCAACTCACGATCGGCAGTCCGATCAATCTTCAAATCGCCAATAACGATCATAAACTTCCCCGCCTCAAGGAACTCCCCCGACCTCGCCCAGGCCACGGAGATCTCACCGGAGCCATCAAATACCTCGGGAGCATTCGCGGCATCCTCGAAAGGGCCAGCGCCCGAGAAACGGCGGCTCGCGTTGCCGCGGGCGCCCTGGCAGCTCAGCTTCTAGATGCCTTTCAGATTCAAGTCATCGGCTATGTTGTGGAGGTCGGCGGCCAGGCCATCGCACCCAAACCCAATTTGAGCTTAGAGGAACAACTCCTAGAACGCGACCGTAGCGAACTCTATTCGTTGAACGCGGCGGCAGATCCGCAGATCAAGCAATTAATTGACGACGCCCGCGCTGCCGGCGATACATTGGGTGGAATTGTGGAAGTCCGCGTCGAAGGACTCCCCTTTGGATTAGGTACCCACGCTCAATGGGACCAAAAACTCGATGGCAAACTTGCCCATGCGGTCATGGCAGTGCAGGCCATTAAGGGAGTCGAGATCGGTTTGGGATTCCAATCCGCCCGATTACGAGGTTCGCAAGTCCACGATCCAATCCATTTTGACCCGTCAGAAAAACAAACAACACGCCTTGGCTACACTCGCCCCACGAATAACGCCGGGGGCCTTGAGGCCGGAATGACCAATGGTCAACCCCTGGTCATTCGCGCCGCAAAAAAACCCATCAGCACCCTGCAGACTCCACTCGATTCGATCGAAATGGACACCAAAGCGACGAGTCGGGCGAGTTACGAACGCAGCGATGTTTGTGCGATCTCGGCAGCCAGCGTGATCATCGAAAACGTCGTGGCTTTCGAAATCGCCGCGGCACTGGTCGAAAAATTTGGAGGAGACAGTTTGGCGGAAATGCAAGCCCGCTACGCCTTGTTTCAAGAGATGGCGCGGCAACGATAAGTTTGCCTCGTTCGTTTTGATTGGAAAAGCCAGATTACTATTTGATTGAGAAGAACACGGATGTTTGAACTCAGCGACGCCTCGCGAAGACTTTATTGCCGAATTGCATTCTTTGCTTTTTGTCTGCTGCCGACCTGCGCCACAATCTATGTTTTATTGCACCCCTTCACCAATCTGGATTGGCAACGCACCATCCAGGCAGAGACAGGACTGGCCCTGCAATGCAGTCGCGTGGAAACGCCACGCCCCGCGCAATTCATCTTGCATAATGTAACATTCCAAGCCAATGAACTGGCCAGCGTAACAATGATCCCGTCGATCAGCATGCAATTTTCTGACGTCCTCCGCGTCCGCATTGCTCAAACGATTCAACTCGACTCACGCTCATTGGCATTTTTAATCAAATCCCTCCAGGCAGGAGCATTGGCAGCTCGCCCTGCCGATCGGATTTCCCATGTGTATATCGATCGGGTTCTCATCAACAGCACCGAATCGAGCAACCAGAGCTTGATCGTAAGTCCGCTCGAGTTCACGCTATCTCCCTCAAACAATGGGGCCTCTCTCGCGAAAATTAAATTCAAAATACCGGGTGATGCGACCCAGACTCATTACGAATTTACTCTGGAAAACGACCAAGACACCCTGTTGCCCAATCAAACCCTGTATGCCCACACGGGAAACGGCTTCCTGCCGTCATGGTTGATTCATGAAATCGTACCGAACATGCCTGATTTTGGCCCCTCTGCGTCAATCTCAGGCGCTGCAAAAATGGCTCAGCATTCCGGCAAATGGACGGGAGAAATTCAGGGAGCTATCAAATCGGCAACTTTAGACGCTTTAACCGAGAACTTCCCCGCACCCATTTCAGGCACCGCGAATCTCGCCTTTCAATGCGTTGTCGAGAGAAATAAATTCAGCCGATTGGACTGCAAGATGGTCGCACAACATGGCGAACTCAATACCGCTTGGAACCGCGTTCTGAAATCCGAAACAACGCCAGAGGTCGATTCACCAACTTCAGACCCCCTCGCCTACCATCGGTTGTTTACAGAGTTCTCGATCGCTAACAATCGCATCTATTTTATCGATTCCGCAGAAAGCCCCGGCCTGTTGATCACGAACGAACAGGGCGTTACCTTGATTTCCTCCATCGGACATCAAAGCTTGCCTTTGCAAGATTCCCTGCATCGCTTGACTCTTGAATCACCGGAACAACTGCTGGCCGAGTTCGACCCTCGCGACTTGAATAATACAGGCGTTGAATTGCTCCACCATTTTCAGTTAGACCCAATTCCTCCTGCATCCATTCGGACTGCCGAACAACCTCCGGCACGCAGACACTAGTAGGATCAGTTTAGAGGTAAATGGTAACGATCAAGTTAAATCGACTAAGTCTGAGCGGGACGCCGATGCGGTAAAAGGCCAATCGATGCAATCAACAGACTCGATGTGACAACACCACACATGACCCACAATCCTTCTTCACTGAAACCGTAATTGTGGAGACCCACGCCCAGCAAATTCACGCCTTGCCATGACCAGAAGGTGACGGCAATTCCCAATGTGGCGACGGCGGCAATTCCTCGATCGCGAATCATGCCTCCCCAGCGAGCATGCAACAGGACGGCGTTCCAAAACACAATCATCAAGGCGCCATTTTCCTTGGTGTCCCAACCCCAGAAACGGCCCCACGAATCATCCGCCCACAAACCACCTAATACCGTCCCAAAAAAACTAAAGAGCAGACCAAAACAAGTCACCCCATACACTATTTTTATCATCGTTTTCTGAATTGGCTTGTCCCATGACAAACGAGAGTCCCGACTCATGCGACCAAACAAAGACATCAGCAAACATGCGACTCCCAATAAACCCGCCACGATCGTAGCAACATAGCCCAACGAAATGGCGATCACATGCGTCGACAACCAAAACTGAGTGTCCAATACAGCGACCAACACCGTAAACGAATCGCCATCCTTGATGGTCATCGTCCAGGCAAACAACAGCATCCCTGCACCCGCCGCAGATGCCAGGATCGACGCGACGCTAATTCGAGTCAAGCGTTCAATGAACAACAACAGTGCCACGGAACAAGCCGAGATGAAAATGAAAGACGAATAAAGACTGGTGACAGGTGGCCGCCCAGAAATTACCACTCGCAGAACAATCCCCAACACGTGCACGGCCAAACCCAACCACAGAACCCAGGCTCCCGCCTGCCGCAATTGCTGAAACCAGCCTCCAATTGAAAGGGTCGCCAACAAAAATCCAAACATGTAAACAATCATCGCTACATAAAACGGCGAGAACTGATTGTAAAAGCCTTCCGTTGATATCCTCCCCGGAGTTGCCAACGGTGACGTCACACTCTCACTGCCCAAGTAAGCCTCAATGTTTCCGTTAAAAGTCTCCGCGTTTTTTGCCAAATAGAGTTCACCCAACGTTAGCAAATTGCCTGCGTCCGCATGGATCGCACTCGTTATCGTTTCTCCAAAACCAATGTTGTCAATCAACATCTTGGTGCGCGAAATATATTCAGATCGATTTTGCGCCAACGCTCGCTCTACCGATGCTGCCGCTTCTCGTTGAATCACCTCTAACTTTTCTCGAGGAAGCTTAGACAACGCCGCCATGCGATCGGCTTGGGTCGCCTTGCCTTCCTTCTCGGCCTGATCCAAAGCTTGACGAACCTCAGGGTCCTCCATCAACCGGCGAATCGTCTCTTCGGTCTCCATCTGCTGCCGCATCGGTAACAACAGATGCTCTTCGACAAAAAGGGCCGCCAATTCCTCCGAAGTCTGAACACCATACCGCGCAGCTTGCTGCACTAACCACGCCCGGTTGAATGCCGTTGTCATGGTAACCCATTCTGATAGCTCTTCACCTGCGGGCACGGCTCGCGGTAATTCCGACGAACGTGCTACATCGTTGCCGATCAGCAACCGGGCCATCACTCCATCTTGATCTTCAATACTTTGCGGGTCACCAAAGGCCACTTGCAGGTTTTTGACCATCGTGATCTTTTGATTCAATTCAATCAAACGCTTCTGCGAGTTGGTCAAATCCTTTTCTTCAACGCTCCGCGCGTCTTTGACCAACCTCTCCAACGTTTCCACTGCCGGTTTTAAATCGGCGAACGAATACTTGAATCCACTGTGAGGTGTTAAACCCAACTCGTTGAGCACATTCAAATCGGTGATCCGCAGCAGCTGATAGGTCTCCCAACCAGGCGCACGAAACACCGTGTCAGCAAACCAACGAATGGCGGGCTGAGTGGTTTTTCCATCGAGTGTCACTACGGTTTCCCGCGCACCCAATTGCCGAGCTGTGTTCCGAGCCAATGAATCCAACGGCTGAATTCGGCCTTTGTACAGCACAGGCGTCTGACCCCATTTTTCTAAACGCATGTCGGCCACTTCGACTTTGGTCTTCAGCCCTCGATAGGCGAGTGAACCTACATAGCCCCCAACTAACAACAGTATCATAATGGCCAACCAAGGAGTTCCTGCTGACGCCGACACCTCCCGTACCAATACAAAATCGCCCAGCGTTTTGCTGAATTGCCCCACCAAACCGAATACAACAAACATGCAGGCAACATAGGGAATCATCCAGCCCTTGTTCTTCACAACCTGAAAGACCGTGTATTCCTGACCGTTCGGTGCAGCCCAAAAACTACTTTGGTAGAAAGTCTCATCACCGTAACGCAAGGGATTGTTCATCCACACGCGTTGAGGATCGTCCACCAGCCCACGACGAGAATCGGTCAATAGAAAATCCGACGAATACGATTTGGGAACCGATGTACCCTCATACAACTCCTGAGAAACATCCGTCAAATAAATCGAGTAATCTTTGTAAATATGTTTGTACCGCAAACCAATATGGTACTCTTGGCCAGCCACACTGACCGTATCTAACAACTCTTGGTCATACGCTATCGAGCTGAGCAAATAAGTTCCCAAGGGGTCGCCTGATTGCTTGTCCAATAATCGCACATAGGCCGCAGGGCGATCAACCGATTGATCTCGATCAACACCGGTCCCAGTAGCTCGTGGGCGAGCGACAAAAAACCGGCCCATTCCCGAGTCGGTCACATTCGTGGCACCTTCAGCTGCCGCTCGCTCCAAATCCGCATTGGGATAATAAGTAACGCATTCAATATCAAACGGCAAAGCCTCGTCTTTTACGATGGCTTGCGGCCGCAACAATTCTCCGGCAATGGAGGTGATCGTTACTTGTCCATCCTCTTCAGCCCGAGCGACAAAAGCCTCGGTCGAGCGAATGTCGGTGGCCACCGATGCCGATTCTCCTTCGCCAATCATCATCCGCTGCTCGATGTTCGTCAACGAAACGTAAATCTCGTTCCCCATCAGCATCAGGATTCCCAGGTGGATCAACACGATGGCACCCTTGCGACGAAACAACAGAACCGCCGCAATCATCATCACCGCAGCAGCAATCGAGCCCTGAATCAACTGCCACAAAATCCGCATCGCCGAATCGCCAATAAAGGCTTTCTCTCCCAACCAATACAGGACACCAAATGTCAAAAACAAAGACACTCCTAATGCGCCAACAAAGATTTTTTCTAACATCCGTGTCGATTCAATTCGCCAAGAATTAACGAGGGCCGCCACACCCACGCAAAAAATAGAACCTTGAATCACCCACCATAAACTGCGAAAAAAATCAGGTGAATAATCTGTTTGAAAGCCATCGGGATTCTGCGCCCCAAACACAATCATCCAAGTAATACCCACTGCCACCGCCGCCACCAACCAACCGCCCAACAATCGCCCACCCTTGGCTTGGATTCGCATTCGTATCGTATGAGCGGCCATCAAATTGATGATCATCGCCAACAAAACAGTAAATCCACTCGGCAAAAAACAACCTCCACGTATATTTTGCAACGTGGGAAACCATGCCGGTGGGAAGAAGACGCGAAACGGTATATAGACCAACAGCTTTTCCGGTACCTCCAGCAATTGTTTCGGGAAATGCTGCGACTTGACGGCCCAAATATCTGTGCTGGTCTGCTGTAAACTAGCAACCCACACAATAAATACGCCCAAAATCAACAAGACCACAGTCAACCGAAGGGAAGCCAATGGCTCAAGGATCGCAAATACCCACTGCCCCACAGTCCCCACATCCCAGCGTTTTGCCGCTTTGTCCAACATTCCCGAAAGGGGTTGATCTATCGTCGATTGTGTTGCCATCGTTCCAACTTAAAAAATGTTAGGCTCAATAATTCCAAACGTTGCTCATGCCAACGCGTTAAAATTTCAGACTCGCCAAGAATTGATCAAAATCAGCGAGCGATTCCTCGACCCGTTGCGGAGGCCCCGCCAGTTTCACAAACCAGGCCCGATCTCCCAGTTCACATCGGACCCCCACTACATGTTTCGTCGATCCCTCAAGATCGACCAGGTCAATGCGCTGCGCGGACGCTCCCGATACCTGTATCGGACGGGTCCGGGACGCCATTATTTCATCCAGATTGGCGACGGCACCCGTTTCCGCCAACCACGATTGCACCGAATTCGGCCAAAGTGCCAGTTTGGACGGCATCGGAGTAACCGAAATTTGTAAAACGGCATCATCCATTTTCTTTTCCAAACGCAAGGCCACGACGGGGACATTTGGGACTAATTCCCATCCGCTGGGAATTTCATATCTCAACTCCGGCACTTCGGCACTCGACGTGGCCTCAACCGCTTCCGCACGAACGTCTTCCGGTCGTGCCGTTTCAGCTGCAGCCATGCCACCATTAGCAAACGGCGGCCCCCCCATCCCTTGCATGCTGCCCTTCCGATCAAACATTAAATATTTTCCATCGGTAAATTCCAGTTCCCCCACCTCGTCGTCTAATTCAGCCGCGGAAGTCGGCGCTAAACCCATCTGCCCTCGCCAGCGATTGAAGTTCGATAAAACGTCAAAATCAGGGCCTAAACTGGAAATGGCCATTTCCACGCGTTCACTCCCCTGACTCGCCACAAACAACGTCGCAAAACGCCCGGCTCGTTCTCCACCCACTTTCCAATCCGCCGGGGCCTGCCAAACCGGATTGCCATCGGCTCCAAACGAAACCTGTTTTAAAAAGTCTATCCATGACGTCTCGGTCTGATCAACCAAAGACGCGGGACCCGTCACCTTGAAAAACCAAGTCGCATCGTCTCGAACCGCGACTGCCACAACCATCCGACTCTCCGATGCCACCTTGATCGGCAAACCCGATTGAGACAACGGCACTGTAATCGTTTCTACCTTGGGCTCTGGCTGACAACCCAAAACACAAAGGCCCAAAAGCGACACTCCTATTAGGAATCGTAACTCAGGGATTCGATATTTGACCAACTTCATCATCGCCATTGTCTCGCTTGGTGCTTTGTTGAAACGGTTTACAGCCCACCGTCTTTCGCCTCTCCCTTTATTCTCGCGATTCCACGGAGGAATGCCAATGCTACAGAGCCCTTAATTCACGTGGCCAGGGTGTGTCACTCGACCGCGTCAAAATAGGATGTGCGCGCAGTCATTTCGAAATTCGTTTTTTAGGGCCATTCCCCTAATTACGAGACGTGTAACCGCATAGTTTTGTGCATGTGCTAACTGTGTGCGACAAAAACGTCCACCCAAAACTCGTTTCGTGTTTGCTGGCGTCAGTCGCTCGGTCCGCTAAACAACTCGCTCGTGCATATTTAGACGCACGCTGCCGGAAGGATAATTCCATCGCATTTACCAAACCCAATTCGTCGATATCCGTCGCGCTGACAATACGCTCGCATTTGCACTTCATCACCGTCAGCCAAGAAAACACGTTCCTCACCCGTGGGCAACTTTAACGGAGTCCTCTGCCCGCCAGGTACCGGTTTGCCGAATTCACCGTCCCAGGTCAGTTCCATTAAACATCCTCGCGACTCTTTCTCCGGCCCACTCACAGTACCGCTTCCCAACAAATCACCGGTCCGCAAATTGCATCCATTGGAGGAATGATGGGCAACCATTTGCCCAAATGTCCAATACATATTGCGAAAGCTACCGCGACTCAGAGCCATCGGCACCAAACCTCGATCCCGCATCCCTTGACTGGACATGGCCACTTCCAACTGCAAATCAATTCCTCCCTGCGATTCATTTTGACTGTCGCGTAAATAAGGTAACGGCTGTGGATCCTCGGCCGTTCGCGTGAACGCCGGACAACGAAACGGTGCGAGTGCTTCCATTGTTACCACCCACGGAGAAAGAGTGCTGGCAAACGACTTGGCCAGAAAAGGCCCCAGGGGCTGATACTCCCATCGCTGCATATCTCGAGCAGACCAATCGTTCAATAAACAAATCCCAAACAAGGCCCCCTCGGCCTGGGCAATGTCAATCGAGTCGCCCAACCGGTTCCCTTGCCCGATAAAGGCAGCTACTTCTAATTCGTAATCCAAGTTCTGACACGCACCAAACGTGGGCGGCGCTTGGTCATTGACCGGCGGTAACTGTCCGCAGGGACGGCGAATGTCCGTTCCACTCGCTACCAAACTGGATGCCCGGCCATGATAGCCAATCGGGATATGCTTGTAGTTTGGCAACAACGGATTGTCGGGGCGAAACATACTCCCCACGTTGGTTGCATGATATACACTGGAGTAAAAGTCCGTGTAATCACCGACGTGACAAGGCAAATGCAACTGAACATCCGCTTGAGATACTAGCAATTCAGTACGATTCGCACTCATGGAAACCGGCGATGTATCTCGGCTCAACAACTGACTGATAACGCGCCGCAACTCCCGTCGATCATCCAATGACAGGGCCATCACGCCAGCCAAACTTTGCTCACGTACAACCCCATCGAACTTCACATCAATCAACCCCTGTTCCACACAACGGCCTAAATCCAAAATCTCGTTGCCAATTCCTACTCCGATTCGGCGACCCTCGTCGCCTGACAACGTGAACACACAATAAGGAAGGTTCTGAATCGGAAAATCACTATTGTTTTCGTTGGCCGACTCTACCCAACTCATCAATTCCATCGCGTGGGTTTCATCAATCGAGTACATCATTCCAAGCTTTCTTTTTTTCAGTAATTCAAAAATCTAAAAATCTAAATTCGGAACCCAGGTCGGACTGGACTTCAACAGAATCTGCCGGTCCTTTGAACGTTTATACCCCACTTTGGGATAACAACCCCATCGCTTGCAATTCCTCTACGGGCTCTGCAAACGAACATGAACCAAACGATATCGCAAATTCTCTTCTCGCCTTCACCAATGCGTCCCTGCCGATCAACCATTTGCCCCAGCCGATTTTCTCGTCGGTTAAAACAAAATCATCAATCGATTGCGATTCTAAAATGGTGGCAATTTGCTCAGCTGACATCCAGTGAGTTTGGGCCAGCACGGCAGCAACAAACACATTTAAAAACCCATACATTGTTGCGCATGGCGACTCGGGTTCGTAGGTTAATCGGTACGAACTTCTTAACGGGTGATGCAACCCCGCCGTCGCTTTGAAGCCCACGTTGTGCCTGACGCAATTGGCGATAAATTCGGCGACCAACTTGGCGTCAGGAATCATCGCTGATTCAATCCCGCCCGTCCGAGCTTTGGCAAAGTGCCGTCCACTCAGACTGTTGACCCACGCCACGCGGGTATTCACATCTTCGCGCAGACCCATTTCCCAGAAAACATTTACATCGTTGCCACAATCTTCCTGAACGAGATCGGCGGCGGCGATACTCTCTAGTCTGGTTTCTATGGAGTCGATCTGGGCCCCGTAGCCACGGGCATTGAACGCACGCACGTCGGCCAAGTGTTCCCGAAAAACCGCACCGTTATCGACAGGTGCGGGAACCAAGACGCTCAGGCGCCACGGTTGACCCACTGAAATCATTGCCCGAGACGCTTCCAAAAACTCGGTTAATCTTCCGATAGGCAAAACAAATCGCCCCAACATCCAGGTCTCCGAGCCGCGCAGATATTGAGCGTAATTCTCAACCGCAGGTTTCATCGCCAAACCTGCCGGTGGGAATAAACCCGCATAATCAACGATTTCACTTAACAAGTCATGGAGCATGGAATCCGACACAACGTTCTCTCTTGTAAAATTCAGGACTTTAGTGAGCGTTCCCCTACCTGTAACTTAGCAATTGCCCTGCCCTCA
>JBGSIY010000797.1:0-5492 GCA_041742275.1 Pirellulaceae bacterium
GAACTGCTGGATCCGGGGCGATTCAAGACGCTTTGATGGTATTGGAAGGCGAAGCACTTGATGCGGAAGTCGAACCGGTGTACCTAAGGCTGGCCAGAGTGGACGACGGTGTCATAATCGACTTGGGAGATGACGATGGTAAAGCAGTATTTGTCCATGAGGGCTACTGGGAGGTACTGGAACGCAGCCCGGTATTGTTCAGGCGTACAGAACTCACAAGCGCATTGCCTGTGCCCGAACCGGGCGGGAGCCTGGGTGAACTACGCAGACTGCTAAACGTGAATGTGGACGATTGGTCACTGATCGTTGGTTGGTTGATCGCCGCGTTAGTGCCGGACATTCCTCATCCAATACTATTACTGTCGGGTTTGCAGGGTACCGGTAAAAGCTCCGCAGCGCGAATCCTCGTGTCTCTGCTGGATCCTTCGCCTGTGATGCTGCGGAGTGAGCCTCACAATCTGGAGCAGTGGCAGATTGCTGCCTCTGGAAGTTGGATAGTTGCAATCGACAATCTATCGGAAATCAAGCCGTGGTTCTCCGACGCGCTATGCAAATGTGTCACTGGGGACGGGCTAGTAAAACGAAAACTCTACACTGACGGCGATTTGACTGTCGTGGCACTCCGCCGAGCCATAATCTTGACATCGATTGATGCCGGCGCACTGCGTGGCGACTTGGGCGAGCGACTGTTGCTAGTCGACCTTGAGGTGATTGACGAATCAGGCCGTCGGACGGAGCAAGAACTTGATCGAGAATTGGCGAGCCAACGAAGTCGGCTGTTTGGCTCGTTGCTTGATGGTTTGGCATCTACCCTGTCTAAAATTCGCGATGTAGAACCTAAAAACTTGCCCCGCATGGCCGACTTCGCGCAGCTGTTATTAGCAGCGGATGCGGCAGGCGTAACGAATGGAGCGTTCGAACGATTTTCCGGCCAACAGCTAAGAATAGCTTCTGAGGTGGTGGAAACGGATTCATTTGCTTTGGTGGTGGTTGATTTTGTTAGGGCGCAGAAATATTGGAAAGGAACCGCAACGGAATTGCTGAGAGATTTGAAATCTTTTGAAGAGTTGCCACCAAAAGAATGGCCAAATATTAGACAGATAAAAGGACGTCTGATGCGACTCAGTCCCGCCCTGCATGTGCATGGCATCTGCTTTACGACAGACAGGGAAGGCAACCGGGAACGCAAAAGAACTATCCAATTGAAAATGATCGGTAAAGGGCTGTCCTCATCGTCCACAACAGGTACGGACGCGGAAAATGCTGGGTTTCTTGCGGACGATGTTGCGCGTACCACGGACGATGTGGTGCGTACCACGGACGATCCGGAGGTCACTAGTGACTGCAGTCGTCCATGCGATAAACAAGCTGAAACTACCCCTGCGGACAATGCGGACGATGCGGACGATGCGGACGATCTTTCACCAATACCTTCTGAATTTGAGTTTGCCTCGGTCAACCATCCATTGGGCGGAAGTGATGATGGTAATGTCGATGAATGGGGAGAAGTATGAGCGCGGCCGAATTGATGGTGGATCTGGGACGACTAGGTATCCGCTTGCAAACGGATGGCTGTCGGCTGAGGTACTTTCCCCGATCCGCATTGACTCCCGACCTGCTAGACCGTTTGAAAGCGCACAAGGTGGATTTGCTTCGGCTCTTGCGACAAGAGAGTGAACAGCCCCAGGCTTCGCCCATGGCCGACGAGGTCTGGGCCACTTTTCCCAAGCCGGTTTGTCGATGCGGTTCACTGACGTGGCGCGATATAAGGATTCATGACGGGCAATCCGTCCGGCGGGACTGTGGTAGCTGTGAAAGGTTTCTAGAATTTACTGTTTGGTATGGAAAAACACTTTCCTTAATGAACAGTAATGGGTAACATGACACAATGGCAAAGAAAAACTCAAAAACACGACGAACAAACTTGTTGACCGACCAGTTGCGGCAGGCGATCGACAATTCTGGGTTGACACGTTATCGCATTTCCAAGGAAACCGGAATTAGTGAAAGTGCTCTGGCGCAGTTTTACAACGGGCACCGCGGACTTTCGATGGAATCGCTAAACGCCTTGGGGGAGTTCCTACAGCTGACGATTCACCTTGGACTCAAACCGAATACACAACAAACGAGAAAAAAGAATCATGGCTAGTATTGTAAAAGACAAAAACGGCTTTCGACGAATCTTGTTCATGCATCCCAACGGCAAACGTCCAACGATCCGGCTAGGGAAGGTATCCCAGCGGACAGCGGAAGGGATCAAATATCGAATTGAACAGCTTGTGGAAGCGTTGAATTACAAACATCCGGTTGACGGTGATTTGGGCCAATGGGTGGCCAATCTCGAACCGGAATTGGCGAAGAAATTGGCAGGGGTTGGCTTAATTGCGAAGCCGAACGACAAAAAAAACGTCACTTTGGAGAACTTCATCCGCACTTACGTGGATGACAGGACCGACGTGAAACCTGCCACAAAGGAGGTCTGGCGTCAGGGGGAATTGGGATTGGTCGAGTTTTTCGGGGCGGACAAGCTCTTGCCAGAAATTACTCCCGGTGATGCCGACCGGTACAAACTTCATTTAGTGGGCAAGAAACTGGCACCAATGACTGTCCGCAAACGCCTGCAATTCGCGACGATGATTTTCCGTGCAGCTCAGCGACACCGCATTATTTCGGAAAGTCCTTTCGTGGATGTTTCGATCAAGGCTTCGATGCCAAACCGAGAACGGTTCATCACGGTGGAGGAAACGCAGAAACTCCTCGACGCTTGTCCGAATGCCGATTGGCGAGCAATTGTGGCGCTGTCCCGTTACGGGGGGCTGCGGTGCCCCAGCAAGGTCCTTTCCCTACGATGGCAAGACATCAATTGGGCAGAGGAGCGAATTGTGGTGTCATCCCCAAAAACGGAGCATCATCCAGGGAAAGAGTCCCGAGTGATTCCTTTGTTCCCTGAACTCAAAAGCGTCCTTGGGGAGGTTCTCGAAGTTGCCCCGGATGGTGCCGTCTACGTGGTTGACGAACGGATGCGAAAAAGCTCGCAAGGGAAATCTGGTTGGCGAAATTGCAATTTGCGGACTCATTTTAAGAGGATCATCATTCTAGCAGGACTAAAGCCCTGGGAACGATTGTTTCATAATCTGCGATCCAGTCGGCAAACGGAATTGGCGGAGCGTTTCCCGTCGCACGTTGTTTGTGATTGGCTGGGCAATAGTGAAACGATTGCTCGCAAGCACTACTTGCAAACGACCAACGATCACTTTTCCCAAGCCTTGATTGACGAAGAGTCCGGCGGCGCAAAAAGCGGCGCACCAGCGGCGCAAAATGCGGCGCAGCACACACGTGCGAGTAAAGGCACCGTATCGCAAAAATCAGAGAAAGAGCCCCTAAAAGCGGGCATTTTTGCAGCTTTGGATGACTCGTCGCGAAGTGATGCAAAATCTAAAAACGGATGGAGAGGGATTCGAACCCCCGGTACCATTACAGTACGCCGGTTTTCAAAACCGGTGCCTTAAACCAGACTCAGCCATCCATCCGTTGTTTTGTCGCGTTTACGAAGATTTTCTGGCTTGCCGTCTTTCGGCGCCAACCGATTTGCACCCTGAATCCAATTTCATTCCATCAATTTGCAGCATCATTGGCAGGTAGCAAACGTAAAAATCATCGCAAATGATAACAAAACTAGGGAACCAAGCAACCCATATAAAAAAGGTGTCCGACACCTTTTTGGTAAAATAGGTGGTTTGCTGGGCGAGGATGAGGAGATGGGGTTGATTTCGGCTATGATCAACTGCTGACGCGCGATTTTTCGCTTTGCCCGGCGTGCCCGATCGATTTCCCGACTACGGTCGTCGATAGGCCACTCTCTTGTGGTCACGATGCCGAACGGTGGGCGGATGTCGGGGTGGGGCCGACAAGGGCAGTTCAATAGTGGTAAGTCCTGGCTTTCTTCGATGCTCGTTCGACATTATGTCATATGAGCTTCGGCTTTACAAAAACGGCTGAAGCGGGGAAATGTCTAACCTTCATTAGTTCAACGGGCCGTTCGCGGTGCGTTTTGTGCTGGTTGACGGAGTTTTGGGCAATGTTGCATCTGCCACACAAAGAAAGTTATGGGTTTTCTACATTGTTTCCTGCCTGTCCTGTCGTTCGCCTCTAGGTTTCCCGCCGGTGCTCTCGTTTCCGGCTAGTTCGCTCCTGTAGTTCACTCGTTGGCTTCGAAAGGTTCGAGTTCGCTATTTCGGGATTCTCGTGATAATTTTGTCGAAACGATTGGCGAGTAAACGATTATCATGCGGATCATCAATACCCAATAATGCCTTCTGTTGGTTTTGGAGTCTCTATGCGAAAAGTGGTTTCCCATTTGTTTATCACACTTGATGGTGTCGCGCGTCTTGATGCCATCCACGGTCTCATAATGAACCTGATAGACGATGAGTTAAATACTGACACTTTTAAAAAGTTGGCGGAAGAAGACGCGATGATTTTGGGAAGGAAAACCTATCAGGAATGGGCGACCTTTTGGCCAACTTCAACGTTGCCATATGCATCTCACATCAACATCGTTCCCAAATATGTGGCCTCGAAGACCCAAGACTCGTTTCCATGGGGGAACCATGGGGATGCCCTGTTGCTTCAAGGCGGTTTAACTGAGGCGATAGCATCGTTGAAGCGGCAGCCAGGTAAAAATATAGGAGTCCACGGCAGTCCCACTTTGGTAGGCGCCATGTTGCAAGAGAACCTGATTGATGAACTTCGATTGGCGATCTATCCTATCATCGCGGGCAGCGGCCCGCGTCTTTTTCAAGACCGGGGAATTCCGGAGCAACTCGCTCTGGTCGATTCCAAGGTGACTAGCAAAGGAGTTGCGGTCATGACCTATCAGGCCAATGGCGATATGAATTAACCTCAAAGAACAATCCAGCGCTCACGTTTCCGACTAGCAATTTGGCAGGTGATGCAGCAGATCCGTCGTGCCCCATTCGATTTTACTAGCCACATCCGAGTGAGGTTGAAAAGGTGCCATTCATCGCTGTCTGTTCGTTTTATATTTTTGTTATTCACTTCGCAGTACAAAAAATGCGACCTTTCTCGTGTCACATGAGTAGTTTGTTGCGACAAACGGCTCGTGTTCTCTAAACTAGTACTTTTACTGGCCGCCGCGGTCTGATTCTCCGTTGAAGTACAAGAACCGCCGAAGCCGATTACAAACGGGAAAACAATCGCGTCGGCTCGAATTCCAAAGTTAGGGAAGCGATAGCCTTCAGTGAGGATTACCGCACAAAAACGGGCAAAGGTAAACGCTCCCATCAGCTACTGAGAGTTCGTCCCAGTTTTGGCAGCCAGTGGCCTGGGAACCGCGACTATCGCTGTTGGGCCAATTCGTACTAAAGTTGCATTTTACGATTCGGGGCGTGAGAGGTTTCTCGATTTTATAATTCCTCCCCGTTTCCACTTTCAGCTCTCGTGGAATGAGTATTCAAGATTTACGATTGTCT
>JBGSIY010000798.1:0-3395 GCA_041742275.1 Pirellulaceae bacterium
GTTGCGTGAAATGGCGCGAACGCAGGCCCCGCGTTTAAAAGCGATCGCCGATGTCGTGGCCCATCTGGATCAACTTGCAGGATTGGCTCAACTCTCGGCGGAGCAGAAATATTGCCGTCCAGAAATGACCACCGAACGTGAATTGGTGATTATCGAAGGCCGTCATCCGGTACTGGATGTTTTGCAACCCCTGGGCGCTTTCGTCCCCAACGACACTCGGCTGGGGAGCCAAAGCGGCTGTATTCACTTGATCACGGGCCCGAACATGGCCGGCAAAAGCACGTATATTCGCCAAGTCGCGCTCATTACGTTGCTGGCCCAAATCGGCAGTTTTGTTCCGGCCAAACATGCGCGGGTAGGTGTCGTTGATCGCATTTTTGCTCGCGTCGGTGCGAGCGATGAACTGTCGCGCGGACAGAGTACCTTCATGGTGGAAATGACCGAGACCGCGCGAATTCTAAACACCGCCACGGACCGCAGCTTGGTTATCCTAGATGAAATCGGTCGTGGGACCAGTACTTACGACGGCGTTTCCTTGGCTTGGGCGATTGTCGAGTTTTTGCACGACTATATTAGCTGCCGCACGTTGTTTGCGACGCATTATCATGAAATGACTGCGTTGGAATCGACTTTCTCCGGCGTCAAAAATTTTAACGTCAGCGTGCGCGAATGGCACGAAAAAATTGTGTTCTTGCATAAGATCGTTCCCGGAGCCGCTGATCGCAGTTATGGGATACACGTCGCCAAATTAGCGGGGGTACCGGATTGGGTTAATCGACGGGCGGAACAGATTTTGGGGAACTTGGAAGCCGGTCGGAACCGCGAGGACAACGAAACGGCGTCGGCCGCGGGCCGCGGCGGAAATGAAATTCAATTGACGCTGTTTGAAATTGCCGAACACCCGCTGATCGAAAAAATCAAACGAATCGACGCCAACCATCTCACTCCTTTGGGGGCGTTAGAAATGCTGCATAAATGGAAGACGGAACTGGACGAAGCCGAAAGTTCGCTGCCGAAGAATTAGTTCCGCAATCCGTTCGGCGACCCGGTTGCTAGAAACGTTCAAGTGTTTGCCGCCAAAGGCAAGCGATCCGACAGATTTGGTAAGGCCGAAATAGTCAAAAACTTCTTCGCGGTCGTGCCGACGAATCTTCTATTTCAACTCACGCCTATTATGCGCCGTTGCGAGAAAAAGGACCTCTGCTCGGAAGACCTGTGTCCCCAGAAAAACGGCACCAGAGAAACGGCAGTGATGGGGATGAATGAAAAAAAGAGAGTTGATCGATAAGCCGGGTTCTGTAACCTGATCGAAATCAAGTTGATGACCATTTATCTGGGACGACGATTGCTCGCCGCCTCAAGCGACCTACCCGAGAGTCAAACGCGACGAGCCGCCGCTTCCCTCTGTTTGGTCTTGCTCCAAGTGGGGTTTACCTAGCCAAACAAGTCGCCTTGTTTGCTGGTGGGCTCTTACCCCACCGTTTCACCCTTACCGCAGCCGCAGCGAACTGTGGCTGGTTGGCGGTTTGCTTTCTGTTGCACTTTGCCCTAACCTCACGGCCGGTCGGCGTTACCGACCACTTTGCCCTGCGGAGCCCGGACTTTCCTCCAGCCCGCAAAACGGACCAGCGGCCACCTGATCAACTCTCTTGAATGCCATTGTCACCGCGATTCGTTCTTTTGTCAAAATGCGTTAGTTGCGATCAACAAAAAAAGTGGGGAGCGGGTTGGCCCTGAGGTGGTTCGTGCACGCGAAACGAGAGTTAGCGCCCCATTATTTTTTCGACGGCGTTTTTATCGGAAGTGACAACCAAGCGGTCTCCCGGCAAAATCTGATAGTCCTGTTCATACTTGATGATCTTTTTCCCCGGTTGGAAATCGCAAGCCATTTTCAAAGGTTGCGGGGAATTGGGAATGATGCGAAACAAATCGACATTGGCATTCGAAAATGCTTTGATTGCCCCAGCTTGTTCCAACGCGGCTTGGACGGTGAGGTTTTCCGTGATGGACCCTGTATAAACATCTTTGGTTCCCAAGGGGGAGAGTTTGATGACTTGAAATTGGCCCGCGCTTTTGTCTTCTGCCGCTGGGATGTTCCGCATCGAGTGTTGTCCCATCATCGAACAACCCGATCCCAGAGTGATGAATCCCAACAATAAGGCGACCAAGGTGGTGGTTCGAATTGTCTTTGACATAGCCGGGTGATCCTTCACTTGCGCGTTAAACTTTTCCCAAATTTCCTAACCCTAATAATCTCTTCGGCTATCATCGGGACGGCCTTTAATAAATCCCCCACAAATTAAGTATTTTTACTGGTGAATCTGCCAGGGCCTGCCGAAACGTCAGTTCGTGCTGGCAGAATATCGGCGGGTTAGACTTGGATCAGCCCAAAAAAAGTAGGGAGCGGAGAGGCTGGAAACGAGGGGTTGTTTCGCCGAGCCGATATTTCTTTCGATGTTTTGTTGCCGATACGCGATTGCGAGCACAAAAGATTTAGAAGGGTTTTGCCATCGAGCGATTCTACAGTAGAAAACCCATCAGAGCCGAAACAGGCCAGAGTATCTATTTCAGCGGATTATTTTATGGGTGCCAAAGAACATTGCCTCTGAGTCACTTTTGATTTCTTTTCATGGCCATGGAACTGAATACCGCGCCCAACAGGATGCCGAGGACGCAAACCGAAACCATCGGCCAGGGGGGCGAAATCGTTTCGATGCCTGTGGCCAGCTGCATGCCAAAGACGCCGGTTAGGGTTGCAAGTGGCAAGAAAAAAGCTACTAACCAATTGAGGCGATGGGCGGCTGCGGCCATGTCCATGCTGGCCAGAGCTTGTTCCTCGGCGCGACGCGTTTGGGCCATTTCCATGCCGTTTTTTGTCGCACTGTAGAGCAGTTCGGCCGTGCGCGAAATATCGTAGGCTTGATCGCGCAAGTTGATAATGTCGCGATCGCTGGGTTGAAGTCGTCTTGCCTCCTGGAGCACTTGATGGACGTGCTCTACGCAGCGTTTTAGCGGTGACACTTGTTCTAAAACCTCGAAATATTGTCGGGCGGTCGACGCCTCATCTTCCAGTTTGTCGCAATGATCTACTTCTTGAAACAGTTCTTCCAAATGAGTTTTGAATCCATGCAGGCCGTTGCCGTGCATCGTCGTCTGCCAATCGCCATTGGGAGCCCGCCAAAATAAACGAGGTTTCCGAGTCGTGTCACCCGCCTTGGGGGGCTCATGTAAAACGAATAACAAGTGATTTTGGAACTCCATCACGCGTTGGCGACCCGGGCGTTCCCCCAATCGATCGCGGAAAACTGCCGGAACGTTCCAAGTCTCTGGGATCAAATTCGTTTTGGGCATGGTCGCATCCATCGGAAAACAAAAACTAAGATTCGGCGAGAACA
>JBGSIY010000799.1:0-3852 GCA_041742275.1 Pirellulaceae bacterium
GTGTTCCCGTCTGCCAAGCGAATGGCAGTAAAAGGCCAATCTCGTTTATCTCTCCCGCGATCGTCGGTGGCGAAACTGCGAATGACTTCTCCCGTTTCAGGATTATATTCTTTGACGGCAAAATCAAACAAATGAGGAGCCAAATAGTTCCCGTTGGCAAGCCTACGTAGCATGCGAGTTTGCATGTGATGGTTTGCCGTCTGGCATTCCAGGGGAGTCACTCGCGTCACTTCGCCTTGTCGATTCACAACCACAGCTTGCGGCGACGCTCCCAATTCGGTGATCAGAAAGTGATCGTCTTCTATCGGTTGAACGGTACTGATTTCGCTCTGCGTTCCCGCATATTGAAAAACAATCTTTTTAGTCTCTCTTTCAACTTCAACGACGCCGCCTTTGGGGAAATCTTTAGTAGGGTACAGAGCCAACAGAATATTTCCATTCGGGAGAACCCAACCATCGCTGCAGGGCAGATCCATGTGCCAAACCACTTGACTATTTTCATCGATAATCACCGCACCGTTAGCCTTGCCGACCGCCAAAAACGAATGTTGGATCTCGCCGTCTGTTGCCCGAACAGGGTTCACCAAGAACAGGGATAGTGCTAGTAGCGTCAAACACTTCCACATCTGAAACCCCAACGCGTTCAGAGTAAATCGTGTAAGGTTCATTTGTTTTTCCTAATAGTGTTATAGAAACGATCCAATGAATGCAGCGGATGCAGCTTCATTACGCTGAATGTCGTTATACGTTATCCCGGTTTCAAATGATTTCATCGTCCCCAAAAA
The DNA here is from genome assembly GCA_041742275.1 of Pirellulaceae bacterium. Lineage (GTDB taxonomy): Bacteria > Planctomycetota > Planctomycetia > Pirellulales > Pirellulaceae > BJ22. The sequence continues at coordinate 786 of JBGSIY010000799.1, forward strand.
AGCAGCACATCAAAAACATGGCCACACAACAAAAGTGGCAGCTACGATAAAACAACAATGGCAGCTACGATAAAATCCCTTGGACCAATTCGCCATGAATGTCAGTCAAGCGAAAGTCACGGCCTTGGAATCGATACGTCAGGCGCGTGTGGTCAATGCCGAGCAAATGCAGGATCGTGGCGTTTAAGTCGTGAATGTGAACGGGGTCGCGAACGATGTTGTATCCATACTCGTCGGTTTCTCCATAGGTCAATCCGCCTTGGATCCCTGCTCCCGCAAGCAACGTGGTGAAGCATCGAGGATGGTGATCCCGGCCATAATCATCGGCGGTCAACGCACCTTGAGAATAAACCGTTCGCCCGAATTCCCCGCCCCAGACGATTAACGTATCTTCTAACAACCCGCGTTGGCGCAAGTCGTTGATCAATGCCGAGGTCGCTTGGTCGGTGTCCTGGCACTGCCCCCGCACTCCCTTGGGCAAACCCGAATGCAAATCCCATCCCATATGGAATAATTGAACAAAGCGGACGTCCCGTTCAGCTAAACGGCGCGCCAGCAAACAGTTGGCGGCATAGGTCCCGGGTTTCTTGACATCGGGGCCGTACATTTCCAAAACGTGTTCGGGTTCGTCGCTCGTATCGAGCAAACTGGGCACACTGACTTGCATGCGAAAGGCCATTTCATATTGGCTAATGCGCGTTTGGATTTCGGGATCTGCTAGTCGATCGAAATGCTCGCCATTTAAGGCAGCGAGTCTATCCAAGGTCCGGCGACGATCCGATCGATCCAATCCAGGTGGATTTGATAAATACAGAACCGCGTCCCCTTGGTTGCGAAACTTCACACCTTGATGCACCGTCGGTAAAAACCCTGAACCCCATAAGCGGTCGTACAACGGTTGATCATCGGGCCGGCCCGTACCGAACGATGTCAGAACCACATAGGCGGGTAAATCTTGGTTCTCACTCCCCAGTCCATAACTCAACCACGAGCCGATACTTGGGCGACCGGCCAATTGCGAACCCGTTTGTGCAAACGTGATGGCCGGATCGTGATTGATTGCTTCCGTATGCATCGATCGAATTTGACACCAATCCTCAGAGAGCTGAGACATATACGGCAGGGCATCGCTAAACCACATTCCGCTCGGACCATGTTGTTTGAACTTAAAAACTGTTGGAGCCACGGGAAAGCTCGATTGTCCCGAGGTCATGGTTGTCAATCGTTGGCCCTGGCGAATGGATTCGGGTAGTTCCTCTCCCTGTTTTGCTGCCAACGCTGGTTTCCAGTCAAACAAGTCGTGTTGCGAGGGAGCTCCGGATTGAAAGAGGTAAATGATCCGCTTGGCCTTGGGCGGATGATGTGGCAAACCATCGAGGTTCGGCTTTCGCGCAGGCGCGGCATGGCTTACCCCGCTGCCGTTCAATGTCGCCAGTGCTGCCAACCCCAATGTCCCCCCCCACACCTCGCAAGAATTGCTGACGATTGATTGTCAAGGCGTTTTGGTTTAGGGTCCAGTCTTTCGAATTCATGACAATCTACCTTTATCCCACTAATTTTTAATTTCAATTCCCAGAACTTGGCGCGCCGAGCCAATGGAACGCATTATTCGCGAGTGATGGTTTCATCGAGATTCAACAGAACGTTTCCGACCAAAGTGTAGGCTGCCAACTCGGCTGAATCGAAACTGCCGGTTTGAGTTTCCCCCACCTGCAAGAATACCTCGGCGGCTTGAGCATGCTCACGAAAATGGGCCAGGTCGACGGCCAAACCTTCCAATAAAATATTCAGCTCCCGCTCAGATGGTTTACGAGCGGTGACCAGTTGAAAGCCGAACGTTAACCGATCCGCTGGGTTCGTTCCCCCATCGGCAAGCATTCTTTCCCCCAATTTGCGGGCTGCTTCGACAAACGTGACTTCATTTAACAACGACAATGCTTGTAACGGTGTGTTCGTTCGAGAGCGAATCACCGTGCACACCTCGCGGTTCGGCGCGTCGAACAGCATCAGGGTGGGCGGAGCCGCGGTTCGTTTCCACACCGTATATAACGTTCGTCGATAGAGCCCATCATCGGTAGCGTGTTGATAGTTCCGCAGATCGCCATAGACGCTAGTCTCGTCCCAAACGCCTTTCGGCATATAAGGCCTCACACTCGGCCCCCCGATTTTCTCGACCAATAAACCACTCACCGCCAACGCTTGATCTCGAACCATTTCGGCCGTCAAACGAAAACGTGGCCCTCGTCCCAACCAGCGATTCTCGGGATCTTGCTCTAGCAGTTCCTGCGGAACATGAAACGATGAAGACTGACGGTAGGCGGAGCTCATGACAATCAATTTCTTCAGGGCTTTCATATCCCATTTCTGAGCGGCAACACCGTTGACGTCTGGCAGTGCCTGTGGCTGCATAAACTCCATCGCCATCCAATCGAGCAGATCATGATGGCTGGGCCATTCGGCTTGCGAGCCAAAATTCTCGGTCGTCTTGACGATTCCAATCCCCATGAACCGTTCCCAAACGCGATTCACCCAGACCCGCGCCGTCAGGGGATTTTCAGGGGACATGATCCAACGTGCCAATCCCAACCGATTGTTGGGCTCATCCGCTGGCAATGGAGGCAACACATCAGGAACGCGAGCAGTTACCAATTCTCCTCGCTGGTCGTATTCACCGCGAACGAGGACAAAAGCCTCGCGAGGCTGGGGGATCTCCTGCATGACCATGACGGTCGGCCACGTCTTGCGAAAATCATTTATCTCGTTTGTGAGCCGCGTTACCTCGGCTTCGGCAGCTCGAATCGGACTGTCAACGTGTTGTCGAAAATAATTGTGCAATTCTTGGATCTGAGCCGTGGTCCGTTGCTCTGGTGGGGCCATAACGATTCCCCTTAAACTCTCAGGGATATAAGGGCCATCGAGCGTTACCAGCCCCGCCGACACTCCTGTTGTGGAAATCCGAAAACATCCAATATTGTGCTGATTCAGCGACTTTTGAACCAAACGAACTTTAATCGTGGCCCCCTCAGGGACAGTCAAGGCAAACTCATTCAAAAACATAGCTCGCCGG
>JBGSIY010000800.1:0-5141 GCA_041742275.1 Pirellulaceae bacterium
TGAGGTCGAATCGTCAGCATGCTCGGGTGAGATCTGCTGCTGTGAAAGTATCAAGAAGTCGCTACCGCCAAGTGAATGGGGCTTGCTCAAGTAGCGCTCGCGATAAGTGAACAATTCTTTGCGAGCGATATCAAAAACCCAGTAGCGCAATCGCAATTTCTCTCCGTCTCGTTTGAAATTTTCGATGCCACGGTATATTTTTGACAGCACGTTTTGAGAAACTTCCTCGGCGTCCTGTAAACCCAGCCCACTGCGCTGGAAGAACATCAATAAGGTGTTGCCCCACAGACGAAAAAATCTCTCCCAAGCCGCTGGGTCACCTCGCTGCAGGCCGGAAATGAGGGAAGGCGAGCTCAGCTGCCGCGCGTCCCCTATAGATTCTGGAGATGCGTCTGATTGTTCGGGAGATGATTCCATCAAATATTCGGCATTACAATCAAAACTTGATCCAGGCCTTGCGTCACGAACGCCAGTTAAAATTGTAAATTCAGATGCTATGACTCGCAATGGTGCGAATTCACCTCGCCCTACGGGCGTTGATTTTAGCGATCTCAAGGTCGACTGGAGTGTCAAGATTCATCCTCAAATAGGTCGAGTTAGTAAATGTCAAAACGGTTCAACAGCACTTTCGGGGGCTTTCCGCACCCTGGACACCAAACGGGATGGGACAGTGAGCCGTTCCGTGTGACAATCGTCGATGTTCATTTCAACGTTGCGATCAAGTTAGACAGATAATTCTGACAATGTTTACGATCAGATTCATGGCCCACCTGTTCGGCCAATTGCCAATAGATAGCGATATCGGGAAGTGCTTGTTTGACGGTTTGGATACGCTCCGATCGACGCCGACGTGGGCTGCTGGATTCGTATTCACTGCGATTCGCATTGCTACCTAAATATTTGATCATCGCATTGTTAACAATCCGCAGTGCGCTTTTTGGGTCATTTTCCTGCAAGTAGGCATCGCGAAAGATGCGATATTCTCCCCATTCCGAATAGTCATCCCCCAGCTGTATTAGTTTTTGATGGCAATCAATAACGTCTTTCGACTGACTGTTGATAGACGCAAATTCGGCTTTTGCCACCAACATCATAGCTGTCCGAATTAGCTTTTGTTTTTTGTCGGAAGGGTTTTGTTCTGGTAAACGCATTAACACTTGTTCTCGCTCCGAAAAAGCTGTTTCTAAACGGCTGGCAATCTCTACCTGCTCATTTCCTCGAAGTTCAACCGATCGATTCTTGAACATCGCGGTAAGTGCTTGGCATTGAAGTTCCAGGCAAACCAGTTCGCCGAGGTCTTTGAACTTATCCTCAGGTAGCAAACGGGTTAATTGTTTGGCTTTGGCGGCATCCAGTTCTGCTAGATTCAACAGACGATCCGATTTTTCCCGATGGCCAGTCGCTAGGTCAATATAAGCTTGTGCTCGATCCTGATACCCAATAACGATTTCGCTTGGCCACCATTTCCGAAAGTCGGTCTTGGAACCGTCATAGGAATCGGTTTTCACGACGCCCCCCCTTTCGAGGTTTCTCGTCAATTCCTCAATTTTACTTTGAAGCACTTGTTGATAACTTGTCTCAAGATTTGAAGATGTAGTTTCTGGTAGAGGGACTGTCTGGGCATTCAGTTCTTGACTCAGCAACTCGATTGCTCGAGTCGTATCGTCAAAGGCTACCATGATCCGCAAAATGTATAGTTTTTTGGAAAACGTGTATTCAGCGAAAGAGGCCGTAATATTTTGTACGATTTCCGGTGCGATCAATTGGTCTGTCCAGTTTTCCTTTAGTGCCAGTATTGATTCAAATCGGTATTTGTGATTTTCATCGGCAGCCGCTCTTTGAAGTGCGACGATGGCGGATTCAGGGTTGTCTAATAGTGGCCCCAACTCGCCTTTGGCCGCCAGAATTGGTGCTGTTTGCACCATCGCGGCTTTTACAAGATCTTTGAGGCGAAGACTTCGATCAATCGCGGTCACCAGTCGTTGACTCTGTTTTTCACCTTGATCCTTCAAGTACAATTCATACCGGCGCCTTTCCCACGCATTCATTTCATCGGCCGACTGATTGTAATTTGACCGAACGGCATCTGATGCCGCTTGATGCGCGTTTGCCAACATCACATCGTTTTCATGTGAGGATTGCGCTATGTAGCGTTCAACAATGGCCGTTGCTACTCTGTTGTCAATCGAACTCCAATCGATCTGGCTGCTCCGCAATTCAAATTCGATGATGTCCAGCTGAAGTAGTTGCTCTAAATCTGCCACCGTCTTGATCGAAGATTTACCGCTGGACCCGGGCTCTTGAAGAGCCTCCGCGGCAACGCTGGAGGCGGCCAGAGTCAACATGAAAATGCCTAACTTACGATACACGATGTGTACTGTCCCGAACTTCTGCATGGTTGTGCCCCTGGAAAACGATTTTAAGTTGCATAGTAAATCGGCAGTGTGCAAACAGAAATGACCGCCGCAATGTTAATAACTCTTACGCGTTACGCGAATCTACAAAAGGAAGCCAGATTTTTGTATCGTATTTTCCAGACAATTCCGTGCCCAACGCTGATAGGACGTCTCGAATACGACATTGGGTCCCCGCATAAGCGCTGCCTGAATCACATAAAGCGTCCACTAAACAATGCCCGCATACGCCGGGAAGGTCGCCCAATTCGCAAAACTGCCATGCACAAACACCGGCCTTAGATTAGTACGGAGAAAACAGTTCGAAGAGTTTTCTTTGCCAAATTTGTGAACGAAGTCCGTTGCAACACTCGTGAAGGCCCAAAATCAGCATAGATCGCGCTCTTTCGCGATGAGTACATTTGCCAGAAGATCTAGATCGTACAACACCGACTCGATCGGCCCGCTAATCAGTCAAAAAAGTATATTTAAGTTGCGCCGAGCAATGCACCAATGAATTGTTTCAGGGCTTCGCAACGTTGTTCCGATGTATTCTAAGTCTACCTTTGACGAATGTCTTTTGCGTTTGAGATCAGTTTTTACGACTGAACATCGCCAAGTTCAAGAAACTTTGAAACTCTCCCTTCTTCAAATTGGCGCTTGATCGGGAATTGAACATTTTTACCTGTCGATCCTTGATTCGAGGCCGCTGATTGAATGAGGTAACAATTCGCCGATGGCGAAGGCGTAACCTGCCTTTACACCAAATGATCAAAAAGTTGATAAGCAGTCTTGGACGACTCGATCCTCGACACCATCAAGACTGAGATCGCAAGCACATAAAGGTGCGATTGCCCGGGCCTTTGCTCACGTGTCCACGTAACGACATAAAAGCGACTGTAAGAGTTGCTGCGCGTATCGATCCATTAAGTCCAGGTTATTTAATTTCGGTGTCATATGTTGGCATAACACTCAACCAAAATCTTCAGTTCCCCCAAACGATGCAAGGTTGAAAACCTTGGGTCGCAGTGCTCATGTCAGTAAATTTACTGTCTCGCGATTTCTAAACCTTTTTATCGACTGGCTTTAGCCAGATCACTGATCCCACCAAGTTCAGTACGTCTGAATTGACTATTTAATCTTTACTTTGAATCGTTCGCAACGTAACAACATTGGAATAGCCCGTTTCGATCCCATGACTGTCGTAGGCTGTAACGGCAAAGTGGTAGGGTTGATCTCCCCGTAGTCCCGTGATTTTTGCCGAACAGTTTAAACCAATATCAATTGGTGACTGGCCTTCCGCGCTTGTGCCACCAACTCCAAATGGTGCTTTCGTTAGCGTTCCGCCGGCGACTAAATAAACGAAATAACCTGCAATATCAGGATGGTTGACTGCTTCCCATTGTAAGACGACATCATGCGTATTGGGGACATTCATGATGCTGTTCGCAGCCACCAAATTCAAAGGCGATTGGGAAGCTAATGATTGATACCATTCCGTAGCCTCTGCAGACAAAGGCGTTTCATTCTTGATTGGGATTTCGCCCAAAACCAACTTTCCAAAGGATTGGTGATCGTAGTAGTCATAGAGCAACTTTTGGAGTTCCAGAGAATCATGCGACTCAAATTGGCAACTTGATAACGGTACGTCGGCTACTGAGTGATTAATGACATCAAATGGACGATTTAGCTGGAAAACACAATCTTCGACCTTCCCAAAATGTTTTGCATTTCCGGCAAACTCTATGGCCCCGCCCTGGTTGTTCACAAATTCATTGCTGACAACTTTAGTAGCGGTGCCATGACGCAAAGACCCTGGACTCTCGTGTTCGCTAACAAATACAACGGTGATTCCCCCACCTCCCGAGCTGGATCCATTGGCCACGAACCGATTAGACTCAATCGCTGCTGATCCACGGCTCAAGTGAAGTCCGCCACCCCATTCGGCCCCGCGATTGTGAATGAATTGGTTTGAAGTTACTGTCGCCATACCACCAAACGTATTCTCAATATAAACACCGGCACCGACATTTTGACGAGTTGTCGTTCGGTCGGCAAAGTCAGTTGTACGAATCTGATTCGAAATCTCGTTGATAAGACCAAAACTTAAGCAATTATTGGAAATGATGTTACGATTAATGTCAGGAGTTCCAGATACAAAAATCCCCCCTCCTGCGACGGTAGCATAATTATGATCAATGGTGTTTCCAGTTATTTTGGGGCGGCTATATGCGGCGGTCGACAAGTAGGCTCCACTGGGAATTCCGGTTGCAATTCCTCCTCCTTCGTTGGCCATATTGTGGGAGATTGTATTATCAAGAATTTCGGGATTTGAAAAGTCACTCGAAATGCCCCCGCCAGCCCCACGAGTGGCCGTATTGAAACTGATGCGGGAGTTTTGAATTCTTGGCTGGCCACCAATCGTTCGAATTGCGCCACCATTGCGCTCAGATTGGTTACGAACGATTTCACAGTTTTGAATCAATGGCGAACCATCAACGCTTAGAATTGCACCGCCCTCATTTTTCGAATTGTCTTGGAGTCGGCAGCTTCGAATTGCAGGCGATGTACGATGAATGATGAGTCCTTGGCCATGCTCGATGGTTGCATATTCCAATAAACATCCAGATAAGTATTCACCGTCAGAGTCAAAGACAACACTTTTAGAACTCGGATTAAATTGAATACTACCCCAGCGATCAGTTGCTTGATATCGGCGATCAAGAGTGAATAAAATGATCTGTTCTT
>JBGSIY010000801.1:0-2661 GCA_041742275.1 Pirellulaceae bacterium
AAAGTAACGCCACCCTCACTGGTAAAGAAAATTACAAAATGGTTTTAATGTGTGATCTATTGTGCTGAAACCAACGGCACTCGTCGACAGGTCTAGCCCAACTTCCTGGCCTTTTTTCATTCTTCATTATGCCGTTTCGAATGTGCCTCGAACAACGGCTGCGTTTTCGCTTTGCCTTTTCTGTTCTTCTATCGTTTTTTGGTCGTCGGTTTCTGGGCTAATTTTTCAAAACGGAATGATTGCACGCGATGGTTGTAAGTATCGAGCATATGCATCTGGCCTTGCTGGTCGACGACCACAGCCCAGGGTTGGTGAAACTGTCCGGATTGGCGACCTGCAGTGCCAAACATGGCTAAAAAATTTCCGTCTCGATCGAATTTTTGAACACGATGATTGCCGAACTCGCAGACAAAAAACGTTTCGTCCGGATTCAAGATGAGGGAGTAAGGATATCGCAATTCCCCGGGAGCGGCCCCGGGCGTTCCCAATTCCCTGACAAATTTAGGTGAATCGCCAGTTGCATCAAAAATTTGAATACGATGGTTGCAGGAGTCGGCGATCCATAAGCAATCGGATTCATCGATGGCAAGCGATTGGGGCCGCAAAAACTGCCCTGGTTCCGATCCATGTCCACCCCAGTCAAATAGGAACTTCCCCTCGGGAGAAAATTTTTGAATCCGATCGTAGTCGCCGTAATCAGAGACGTAATAGTTGCCCTGGGAATCTTGGACAACGTCGGTGACAAAACCAAATTCGCCTGGCCCGCGGCCATTACTTCCACCAATGGTGCGTTCTTCGATCAACTTGCCAGCGGGCGTATAGAACAAGATGCGGAAGTAATGCGTGTCCGCCACCATCAGCAGACCGTCGTTGCTGAAGGTCAACCCGCAGGGCTTGCCCTGTTCGATCAGCGGTGTCTGCCAGCCACGCAAATAGTTGCCTTGAAGATCAAAAGCTTGGATTCTGCCCAACTTGTCGACTATAAACAGTTCATTGGCGGGGCTGATCGCCATCGCTCGCGGTTTGACAAATTTCCCCGGATCAATCCCGCGCCCTCCCCAAACGAAAACATCCTCACCTGCCGGAACCCCCTCTTGCAGACAACCCGCCAGCAGCAGCAACGGGGCAGAGAAGAAACAAACAATCCAACGGAAACGAATGGTCAAAGCCCGCGAGGGAAACGGTCGGATTTGGGGGGTGGCAGAATTCATTTGTAATAGCCGCTACTTGACCCTAGGAACCCAAAACCGATATATTGCTCGTTTATCGCATGGCGTCCCTATTTTCTAGTGCAGGACGATGTTTAGCAAGGAGTTCTCTCGGTGAGAACTTCACAAACGGGGCAGCATGGCTTTGATTGTTCTTGATTTAAAGCAAATTCCCGACCCGCGCGACGTGATCCATCGCACGGTTGAGGCTTTGGCCGCTGGTCAGATTGTTGCGATTCCCACTGAGACCGTTTACGGTGTGGCTGCCAACGCTCTACAAGCGGACGCTGTCGACCGACTCGATACGCTTAAAAATCGACCTCAGATGATTCCGTTGGTTTTTTTGGTCAAAAGCCATGAAGACGCCTTGGATTATGCACCGGACATGAGTCCCTTTGTGCGGCGTTTGTTGCGAAAATGTTGGCCCGGTCCCTTGACCGTGTTATTGCGTGGTCCGCACCCTGATAGCGTGATCTCTCGGCTCCCGGACTCAGTACGCGAGGTTTGTGGCCGTAGCGGCTGGATTGGTCTGCGTGTCCCGGCCTCGGATTTGGCCATGGAAATCATGCGTCTAAATGCGGGTCCATTATTAATGTGCAACTCTGGAACTAACGATTTAGAGCCTGCGGTGCGTGCCGAGGACTTACGGGCGGCTGTTGGGGACTCAATCGATCTTTTGGTGGACGGGGGGCAATGTCGTTTTGCTCAACCCTCAACCGTGGTAAAAATAGAGAATGACCAAATCGAAATTGTTCGACGCGGTGTCCTCGACGAACAGTCCTTAAAAAGAATGAGCGAAGTGAATATTCTGATTGTTTGCACCGGAAACACTTGCCGCAGCCCCATGGCCGAAGGCTTGTTGAAACAAAAATTAGCCTCGACGTTAGGTTGCTCTCCCGAGACGTTGACCGACATGGGATTCAACGTGGAGTCTGCGGGAATTGCCGCCATGCAAGGTGGGAATGTCAGCGCCGAGGCCGTCATCGCTCTTCGCGAAAAAAATATCGACATCGGTGCTCATCTCAGCCAACCGGTAACCGAACGGTTGGTTCAGCAATCCGATCTGATTCTGACGATGACAAACAATCATCGTTTGGCACTATTAGCTCAGTGGCCACAAGCCACCAGTCGCACCTTCACACTTGCTGATGGAGGTGATATCGCTGACCCGATTGGCATGCCCGGCGAATACTACACGCTGTGTGCTGAGCAGATCGAAAAATACTTAGACCATTGGGTTCAGAATCATGAAATTTTCAAACCAAACGAATGACGTTGCATTATTGCGCGGAGAACAACCATGATAGTAGCCATTGGCAGCGACCATCGAGGCATTGCCCAACGTCAATGGGTTGCCGATGAAGTCCAAATTTTGCAGCATGAGTTGCACGATTTGGGAACCCATTCAACCGAGTCTTGTGATTACCCGGACATAGCCGAAGCCGTGGCGCGG
>JBGSIY010000802.1:0-4861 GCA_041742275.1 Pirellulaceae bacterium
CGAGCCAACTCGAACCAAAGTCGCTCCTTCTGCGATGGCAATTAAAAAGTCGCCACTCATCCCCATCGAGATTTCATTAAGCGGGTCTTTGTCGCTGGAAAAAGCCATCAGCGACTTTTGATAGAGTTTGAGTTGCGCGAATTGCTTACGGGCGACGTCCGGACTCACTTCCAATCCCGACATCCCCATGACACCGCAAATTTGCACGTTCGTGAATTCTTGAGCTCTTTGCAGTATCTCTTGGGATCCCTCCATCGTGAGTCCCTGCTTTTGTGACTCGCCGGAAATGTTGATCTCTAATAAAATTTTTTGTTGTTTCGCACTTTCTTTGGCTGCCTGATCGATGGCCTCCACCAAGCGAAGGCTGTCGACGGAATGAATTAAATCGGCATCCGGAACGACCCATTTGACTTTATTGCGTTGCAGATGGCCGATGAAATGCCACTGCAGATCGAGATCACTCAACGCGTGGTGTTTTTCACGCATTGCATCAGCGCGATTTTCACCAACGATTTGACAACCGGCACGGGCCAGCGTCCGCATCACGGAATCATCGACATATTTTGTCACGGCTACCAAACGAACTTCATCAGGATCGCGACCGCAATTGCGACAGGCCGTGTCGATTTGTTTCCGTATCCGACCAAGATTATCGCGAAGACATGTTTCTATCTCGGTCATGCAATTATTCAATTTCAATGAGATGTTCAATCGTTCCATCCGACAGAAAACGCCCAACCAAAAAGTCGGTATGGACATTTTTGCCGATGAATGTGCGATTGCCGATATGGGACAGATTGCGATAGAGAATCCACTGTTTTTGGCCAATTTGGATTCGGTAGGCCACGGCGGTGTCGGCGGGAACATTGACCAGTTTCTCGCCAACACTCAACCTACGCCACGTACGCGGAGCGGTGACTTGGGAGACATCCAGTCCAATAGCCAGTCCCGTCATCAACGACTTGCCCTGCCCTGTTTGCCGCAGGCACAGCTGATTGTCCACTGTCTGCAACTCTTGACCGGTACGGTCATTACGCCATTCACCCATCGTCAACGGAATGACTAAACCCGAGAAACGCTCGCCAGACTTCAAATAGACCTCACGCGTCTCCGCTTCAGGCTGAGCAACGATCGAGTCGGCCAGAGTAAAATCACATTGGTATTCAATCGACGTCTGAGTGTCGTTCAATAGAAACGCATCGGTCACGAATAAAATTTCATCGCTTCGGCATAAGGTAAACTGCCGCTGCCAAACTCCGCCGCCGACCAACTCTAGCTCCAATTCCAGGTAATGAACATCATCATCGGTGAACCAACAATTCATTTGGAAATCGTGGTTAGCAAACGCAATCGTTTTGCCATTGAGTTTCAGTTCCGGCATCGCCAAGCCAGAGATCAGGGGAATGTCAGAGGCAATTTCCAGTTGAATTCCATCATCACCCGCTAGAATGCCAACCCGAGGGCTGTGGGGATACCATCCGCAATGCATTGCACCGACCCGAGCCTCGGAACCATAGTCCGCCGAACCCGGCAGGTCGATGACGTTCATTTTTTTCTGTTTGGGCAAGGAGCCTTTGGCCATCTTCTTGAACAAAGTATCCTCGGCTGAGTCTCGCGTAAGTTCCCTCAAGGTCAGTAGGAGCCAATTGGCGTTGGCCAGCCAACCCTGAGACAGCATGACTTGCTTTTCAGAATTCAACATCCGAGCGAATTGCAAACCGACCCACTCGCATTGCTCACGGGTCGATTTTGACAATTTCAGTTCCGCGATTTCGATCAAAGTGCGAATCCGGCAAATCGCAGCAATGATCGGGCCGAGCTCGGATAAAAAGCGATGATGAATCCAGCCACTACTGTCAAAGCATTGTTCAAGGAAGATGACAAACGACTCGATCGCTCTTTTCGAGACGGCACGACTGCGCTCGAGTTTCTTCAGACCGGTTGCCATGATTAGCGGCGATTCAACTGCCGACAATAAAAACAACAGTGGATCGGTGGATAAGGTATCCAGTGAAACGGTCGCCTCGCGAACGATCTTGTTTGTGGCCAGTTGTGCGGTTTGACTTTGCCCCGACCGCAGGAGATTTGTCAAACCGTAGGCCGGGGCAACTCGCCCCACAGCCGCGGCGGTGGGACTCGATAGCGAATCGGCCAACATTTCCAGTGTCAACGTCGAAATCGCTGCGGCATGAATGGAACTCGATTCTTGACTTGAATGAATCTCGGCCACCAAAGATTGAACCTCTTCGATACCTTCGACATCGGGAACCGCTGCGAGGATGGCACCATAAGCTGTGCCAAAAGTTTTTCGGAATGACTTTGGCCAGTTCGGGGGGGTGAAATGAGTGACGAATTCGCTCCACGAGAAAGTCACATCCAATAAATTTATTGAAGCATCATCTCCCGAAGCATTTTGCTTTTTGCTGGCGGGTGATAATTGTGTCGCGGCTTCCGAGATATCAATGGACTTGCCCTTGCCGGACTGTTTGGATTCCGGGGCCGTTACTTTCGGCAGTGAAGATTTGGACCCTTTTTTCTTTTTCGATTTTACTGGCATAATTTTGAATGCTGTGAAAGTGACAAAGCCGAAGGCTAATTATAGTTTTGCTGATGGACGATTGGGTTGATTGTATGGAATTGGGCCGCGTAGCCCACCGATTCCGGCCCCCGGTGTCGGTGAGTCAGAACCGATGGTTCGTCTGAACTAATTATTTATCCGATGGAGGTAAATACTAAAATTCTTTGGGAATCTTCTGCGCTGGGTCATTGGTCTCAGGCGGCTGGGAATCGCGGCGGACCACGGACTCCCAGGCTTCTCCAACAAATCTTTGCTTTTCATTCCCAGAGATCCTGAGCAATACAAGAAACGAGGACTCGATTTTCCAAAACTCTGTAAATGAACGCAAACCCTCTATTTTAGCTGGCTTCTGCAAACTTCGCGACGGGTCGAGTCGGCGGGTGTTTTTTCTTTGATTGGCGGCAAATGTTGTCGGTGGGATCGCGGCTATCGAGGTTTTTGAGTGTAGGCTCAGTCAGCGCAAGAAGCCTGGGGCCGCGGTTAGGATCAATCGGTACCATAAATCGGGGGTGAGCGTCGCCAGAAACCCACACTGCCATCGGTTTACAGGTTGCCTCTACCTCCGCTGGGCGACTCGAAGTTTGGCACTGCGACTTCGAGAATTGGCTTCCATCTCCTCTTCCGTGGGGCGAACTGGTTTTCGAGTCACCACGTCGAGACGTTCGTCTTCGATAAACGCGTGCTTGACCAAGCGATCTTCCAGAGAATGAAAACTGATAATCGCCAGTCGCCCGCCGGAACGCAAACAATCCGGAAGTCGCTTCAGGGCGACTTGGAGCCATTTCAACTCGTCGTTGACGGCAATCCGCAGCGCCTGGAATGTTCGGGTGGCTGGGTCGATCGAATGATTTTTTGATCGAGGCACGCACCTCCGCACCAAATCGGCCAATTCACCTGCGGTCGTAATGGGAGCAATCTGCCGTCGTTCACAGATTCGCCGCGCGATCACGCGGCTGCATCGTTCTTCACCGAACTCGTATATTAAATCCGCCAGACGTTTTTCGTTGAGTTTTTCCAAGAGTTTCCACGCGGGCTGTCCGAGTTCCGGATTGAAACGCAGGTCCAACGGGCCATCGGCATGGTAACTAAAGCCTCGTGAGGCGTCGGCCAATTGGTCACTTGAGAGCCCCAGGTCCAACAGAATTCCGTCGACAAAGGGGATCTCGAGAGCCCGCAACAATTCGGGCAAATCCGCGTAGTTCAAACAGTGTGCCTGTAGTCGCGAGCCAAATCGCGCCTGCCCTGCTTCGATTGTCAATGGATCGCGGTCCAACCCAATGATTCGATCCTCCGCCCCCAATTGATTTAAGAAAAAAGCCGTGTGTCCACCGCCCCCTAATGTTCCATCGACAATCAGAGATCCCGGTTTGATCTGCAATAACTCCGAAATTTCTACGGGTAGAATCGGAACGTGAACGGTGGGTTGATTCACAATAAGACTTTGACTCAAGCCAAAACAAAAAAAGAAACAATCTCAGACAACAAACTTTTTAGCGACGCAGGGAGATCAACATGTGTGCCGAACTTTTTCAGGTTCCCTGGGAACTGACCTTACAGCGCCTCGGAAGAAAAACAAAACAGATTTCCAATCGCCATGGCACCCAACGTCCGAACCGATTCAATTGGCTGGCACGGAAGCCTGAGGCAACACCCTGTGCCTCTAACGCCGACATGAGCTGATTTCATCTTAATCGTAGCTGCCGATATTGCCAACGCCCTCACCAGGGCGGAAGGCACGGCTTTAAAGTTCACAATCAGTCGCGATCGTTTGGTTAATGATTTGGGACAGGAGACGGCCAGTCAGACGTTTCAGTCATGGCCATTTGCCGTGGGGATTCGAGTGGCTCGCCTCAGGGATTAGCAACGCGGAGGAGACTGCTAGGCCTCATTGCATGCTTGATCGCAGGGCGTTTTCGTTCGATTGGGGGTGTCGAGAACTCGTTTCCTCTGAGATAGAATAAACGGGTCGGTCGGAAATTTTCAATTTGACTTTACCAAGGTGTCGATTTATGAAGCGATATTGGATCGGAATTTTAATGATGAGTCTGATGAGTCTGCCCGCCTTGTTGCGTGGTGACGAAGGGATGTGGTTGTTTAACAATCTACCCTTGGAGCATTTGCGGGAGGTGCATGGGTTCGAACCCACTCCCGAGTGGACAGAGCACGTGATGAAATCAAGTGTCCGCTTCAACGTTGGTGGATCGGCATCGTTCATTTCCAGCAATGGTTTGGTGTTGACCAATCATCATGTCGGCTCGGATACGTTGTTCAAGCTGTCGACGG
>JBGSIY010000803.1:0-5452 GCA_041742275.1 Pirellulaceae bacterium
GGGATTGGGGACGGTAGGAACGGGCGTGGCCAAATTGCTGCTGGACCATGGAGATCGGACTGCTCGCCATGCAGGGCGCACTCTGTGGCTGGAGCATGTGATTGTTCGTGATCTAAACAAGATCCGCCAAGTGGACTTGCCCCAGGGTATTTTAAGCAACAATCTTGAGCGACTCTTGGACGATCGGCGAGTCTCTTTAGTTGCCCAGTTGATCGGCGGTATCGAGCCAGCTCGCACCATTATGTTGCGTCTACTCGAGTCAGACAAAGATGTCGTGACTGCCAACAAGGCTTTGTTGGCGGAGCATGGCCCCGAATTATTTGACCGAGCCCGCGAGTTGGGGCGTTCGATTTCTTTCGAGGCCGCGGTGGCAGGCGGTATCCCGATTATCACTTGCATCTCACAATCGTTCGGAGCCAATCAAATTAATGCGCTTCGTGGGATCTTAAATGGCACCAGCAACTATGTGATTTCGAAAATGGATTGCGGAGAAGGCGATTATGACGCGGCCTTAAAACAAGCTCAACGACTGGGCTTTGCTGAAGTGGACCCGACCATGGACGTCGATGGCACCGACGCGGCGCAGAAATTGGCAATTTTGGCTCATCTGGCGTTTGGCATCCGACAACATTGGAGTGAGATCCCCCGTCGCGGTATCGACAATGTCAGCTTGGCTGACGTCAGTTACGCTCAACAGCTAGGCTTTCGCATCAAACTGATTGCGTTCGCGGAGCTCACCGAAAATGGATTACAAATGTTTGTCAGTCCGTCGTTAGTTAAAATCGGTACCCCTTTGGCCGAGGTCCGCGACAATTTCAATGCGGTTAGTATTGAAGGGGATGCAGTCGGACGCGTCTTTTTTCACGGGCAAGGTGCCGGGCAAATGCCGACCGCATCGGCCGTTGTGGCCGACATGATCGACACGGCAGTGGGGCGGGCAAAAATTACTTTTCAAACCCTCAAACTCTGGTCGAAAGCCACTTCATCCGTTCAAATGGCAGAACCGGGAACCATCCGCTGTCGTTATTATCTGCGATTTAATTTGCAGGACCAACCCTGTGTTTTGGGAACCATTGCGACGATTTTGGGTAAACACCAAATTTCAATTTCGGATGTCATCCAACACAATTCCGATCAAGCCCATTCGGCTGGGGTTATTCCCGTGGTTGTGATGACCCATCCTACAACCGAACGGCAATCCATTCTGGCGATTGACGAAATTGAAAAACTGGATGTTGTTCACCCCGTCACAGAGCGTCTAAAAGTGTTAGATTAGAAGGCTTGGTTTAATTCAATAAATTGACAACTTTCGGGGCGTGAGCAAGTTCCGTTGGTTCTCTTAGGAATGCATGGATGAAATACGTAATTATTATTCCCGACGGTTGTGCCGACGAGCCGCAAGAATCGCTGGGTGGGAAAACTCCTCTTGAGGCGGCTCAAACACCGGCCATGGATGAATTGGCAATGATGGGCCGTGTGGGCCGAGCCAATCATACTCCCGCCCAACTCCCGGCGGGGTCCGACGTGGCCAACTTGAGTCTTCTGGGGTTCAATCCGCTTGAGAACTTCACAGGTCGCGCTCCCATTGAAGCTGCCGCTCAAGGCATCGAGCTCGCCGCGGACGATTGGGTGGTCCGCTGCAACCTAGTGACCATCGAAGATCAAATCATGAAGAGCTTCACGGCCGGTCATATTGCCTCGCATGAAGCCCGTGAGTTGCTGCAAACGGCACAACAGGAGTTGGGGCAGAACCCCGGTATCGAGTTTGTTCCGGGTGTCAGTTATCGCAATCTACTGGTGGTGCGAGGGGGATCAGCTCCCTTCTCCTACGATACGCGTACAACGCCCCCGCATGACTTGACGGACAAATCGGTCAGCGATGCCTTTCCGCGGGGCCCGGGCAGCAAACTGCTCTGTGACTGGATGCATGCCAGTCAAACTTGGTTTATGGCCCATCCCACGAACGTCGCACGACAAGCCGCGGGACTACTGCCGGCCACTCAATGTTGGCTCTGGGGTTTGGGCAAGAAACCGGTGCTGCCTAATTTTGCTCAGCTGCATGGCGTTCGCGGGGCCATGATCACCGCCGTCGACTTGCTGCGCGGTTTGGCGACCCTGGTGGGTTGGGACCGAATCGAAATCCCCGGAGCCACGGGATACGTGGACACGGATTTCGCGGCCAAGGGGCAGGGGGCCATTGAGGCTTTGAATGATCACGATTTAGTTTGTGTCCATATCGAGGCTCCCGATGAAGCGTCGCATGAGGGAAGCATCCAGAAAAAAATAGAATCATTGGAATCGATCGATCGTGACATTGTGCGTCCAGTACTCAACCATCTAAAACAAATCGATCATTGGCGTATGCTGGTCACGCCCGATCACCCTACGTTCATTCGCACTAAGACTCATTCTCATGGTGACGTGCCGTTTGTCATCGCAGGCCATGGAATTTCCGCGGATTCGCTGGGGCAATACTCCGAGACCAATGCCTCTCACAGCAGCCTGGCATTTCCAGAAGGGTTTCGCCTGATGGATTATTTCTTACACCTCCAGGATACGAGAAAGGAATCCCATGCCACGTCCGAAAAAAATCACGGGCAACCGATGTCCCTATGATCAAGAACGTGATTCTTGCCCCATGCAATGCAAGTACAATCACTTCGAAAATGCCGACGGATTGGTCATCGACGCCTGGGATTTGAAATGCCTCGATTGTGGTTTGCGAGATACGATCGCCTTCCGCTCCGACGAAATGGAAGAAGCTGACGCCTGCAACCCACAACAATGCCCCTTCTGCCAACAAACCAACCTAACCAAAGGCGTGAACCCCTGCCAAAGCAACAGTTTGTAATCAACACTCACGGAACAACCCCATCCTTTCGCCCACGCTAGAATTTGTTCATGGCACAAGCGATGGGATTCGCAATGGAGGCCCGAAATCTTTCGCCGTGGATCCGTTTGCATTTCACTCAAGCAGAAATTTACAAACGCATTTCAACGAACGCCAACGGCTACCCAGGTCGTGTTCGAATCCAAATCAAATCTCGAACAACGGTGAGTTGGCACATTAAAAACAGAAAATTGTTGAAAACAGAAAATCATTTTTGACGTCCCACCTTTAGCGCAAGTCAATTAGGGACCTAGGGGATCAAAGAGTTGGTTTAGGCTGAGCAGTGAATTGCCTCGATCAAATTGTTTTTTCCAGTAATCGGCCAGTCGGTCCGGTGCTTCATCAATCGGTGCGCTTTTCCATAATCCCTGTGCATCGACCTCCACAAGATCGAGTCGAGCCAATTTTCCTAACGCATCATGGACGTCGAAACGGACCGACAATCCGGTAAATTCTCGCAAGATGGCTTCAGAAGCCTGAGCCAATTGTGTCTCGCCCAAGCCCCGTCGTTCCTGAAGTAAAATGCTGTAGACCAAGATCGTTTCGCACAATTCTTGTTCTTCGGCCTCATTAAAGACTCGATAGATGACCCCCAAATTGTTGTCGAGGTTCTTCAAATACAAATTTTGAGTTAGGCCCAATTGATATTTGTCCCGCGTGCGCAAATAACTAAAGACCGATTTCAAAATGTATCCGACCATCAACGCCACAAGAATCACCCAGTTCCACACGGCGGTCATGGTGACCAATGTAACCAGCATGACGCCGCGGCCAATTTTGAAAAGTGTGATCATCATACCGGAGATTGAGGGGAGTAAGATCCTCCCGCGATCCAATAAACTCAGCTTGATCGTCGTACCCGGCAAGAGTATCTCCAGGTCGCTTTCGGGGATGTTCTTAAACATCTTCAAATAAATCACACTCGGCCGAAGATGGGCCACACGGCGGTTTGCCGATTTCACGCGGAAGGCAATCACAAGCCGGTGAAACTCTGGAAGCTCAATGACTTCTTGGCGATACATGGTTTGCCAACGTCGCCGTGTCTTTTGAACCAGCCGGTAACCTCGGGCAAATACAATTAACGATTCAAACAATTCAAAATCAACATCCAGTTTCACTCCCCACTGGAAACCAATTCGCACCGCCTCATTCAATTCCGCTGTGGATAATTGGTGGTAATGCGCGGCATACAAAACCGAAGAAAGCCGATCAAAAATGATCTCAGCGTCGCGTTCGCGCGTTTCAGGGTTCACGTCATTGCCCACGACAGTCTCGTCGTCAGGATCAAGCGTCGAATACAATTCCTCAACACGCAGCAGATTCGTCAGATGTTCAACGTGAAAGATGGAAGTCAGCCCCTCGCACAAGCGACTGAAATTGCGGCGACTACCATTGTCTAAATTTAGCCAGTCATTCAGTTTGCGAATCAGCACGCGATGCCGCAGTGGAATAAAATTTTCCCCCTCCCGCTCAAAGCGTTCTAAGGGATTCGCGCCTTTGTATTGTTTGCTCAATGAACCATCCAGCTATATTTTCCGATTTGGTTTCGGACTTTGTTGTCAAGGACGTGGTCGAGCCGCCGTTTTGCACAAAACCGTAACCGCAATTCGCCAAATCCAATTATGGCCCTTTTGTCTTTATTCGTAATGCCCCCCGCCACCTGGAACGGAAAAGGGTTCCGGCACTGAGAAATCTGTTTTGTCGGTCAGATATTGAAAGCGGGGCCGTCCAACAAAAAAACGCTTCACAATGGAAGCGTTCGACATGAGTTTAAATTTTTTGTTGTAAACTTTTTAGGCAAGAGCCCACTGGGTTCGTATGACTCACAGTCTAAGTTCGTACGCCCGATACCGGCCTCAAAAAAGCAATCAGACGATTCGCTGCCGCAAGCAAGCAACGAATTTCTATACTTCGTCGCTAGCAGGAACGACAACGCGACTCATGTAGTAACCGCATTTCGGGCATACCACGTGGGTTGGCAAAGAAGTGCTGCACTTAGGGCAAACTGTCAACATTTTAGCCTTAAGGGCATCATGAGCGCGGCGTTTGCCGGTACGGGAATTGGATTGCTTTCGCTTTGGAACTGCCATCGTATCGAAACCCTGAACAAATCTTGTATTTTGTAGAAGGACGAGATTTTAACAATTTTTCCTTTTTCGGCAACGGGGATGCTGACAAAACATGGAAAAACGCGGACAATTGGCAAGAAATCAACCAAGGGATGGAAACTAAAAAACCATCGGCATCCTCTATTCGATCGCATTTGAGACCACCATCTTATAATCGCGGCTAATTGATCCTTCCCCAAAAGGCGTCAAAATCAACGTTTCGTAGCCAACTCCCACCTTATCTCTCGTTTTTTTTGCAGTAACGGTTGGCACGGAAATGCCCCAACCTTTCCAAAATCTGATTTTAACAGGCCCGTACCTAACCAGTCGACAAGGCCACCCTCACAAACACACCATCCATCGCAAACCACACACCCCCCCTAGAACACCACATACATGAAAGTCCCCAACCCTACGGTTCATTTGCAACCGGAAAATTCTACGGAATCGTCAA
>JBGSIY010000804.1:0-5169 GCA_041742275.1 Pirellulaceae bacterium
CCCGTGATTAAAATTGATTTATCGTTAATCATCTTAAACCTTATAATTACTCATTTATCTATCCTTAGAATTAAATCCTGCCCTCGATAACCAATTCATAGTCACCTTGCTCTATTACTTTTCCGTGTTCAATTCGCACCACCAAGTCGCACTCTTTTAAACTGGTCAAACGATGTGCCACGACTAGAATAGTCAATTCACCATTAACTTCTTTCAAAAACGACATGACCGCATTTTCCGTTTCATTGTCTAAGGCGCTTGTTGCTTCATCAAACACTAGGATTTGCGCATGTTTATATAAGGCTCTCGCAATTGCAATACGTTGCCTTTGCCCACCCGACAATTGAACTCCTTGCTCGCCTACACGCGTTTGGTATTTCTGAGGCAACGTCTCAATAAACTCTTCTGCCTGCGATTTTTTCGCTGCCTCGTATAAACGCGTATGGTCAATTTCGTGTTCCGGAACGCCCAGCGCAATGTTTTCTGCTACCGACGCGTCAGCCAGGTAGATCATTTGCGGTACGTGAGCTATTTGTCGCCGCCATGCATTCCAATGGTTGTCTGCGATCGGTATTCCATCGATCAGGACTTCTCCTTTTGTGGGGCGAAGCAAACCCATCACAATATCTACAAGTGTTGTCTTACCGCTTCCGGTTTTGCCAATGAAGCCAACTTTACTACCTTTTGGAATTAACAGATTGATTTTCTCAAGTACCCAAGGACTATTGTCACCGTATCGAAAGAAAATGTCTTTTAATTCCAAGTGTTTATAAAATGGTAGTTCCGCTTGCCGTCCAAATTCATCTTCCCTCGTAACTGGGAGGGACAACATTTCCAATACATCAACAAAAACCTGACGGTTCCCGACCGCTTGGCTCCAGCCGTTATAAATCTGCTGGAACAACGGCAACAAACGTTGCGCACCTAGTGCCAATGCGCCAAGCATTGGTAGATTTTGCAAAAGCCCGCCCGATGTAGTTGCGAGAATGAAGGCCAGTCCCACTATTAGTAGGGTGCCAATGGCTTCAATCATGTAGCGAGGTGCAACGGCTATGAACGCGTTACTGGCCTGAGCTTTTCTAAGTTGCTGATCAACCATCGAGAATCGATCGAGATAATATTGCTCGGTGTTGTCAAGAATTACATGTCGAATTCCACCCAAACCTTCTTGAACCATTTGAATTCTTTTGGTTTGGGATTTTGCTATGAACCGACTATTTGAACGCAGGCGGCGCCTCATCGAATTTACAACAACAAAATAGAAAATCAAAAACAAGACCCCAGAAATTAAAGTAACTGTGGAATCAACAACAAGCAACGCAATCAAGATGGCAGTGGCAACGATCACGCTGATAAGTGCCGACAGTAATGGTAGAAGAACGCTATTAACAACATTTTGCACCTTGTTAATACCCGCCAAAATTTCGCTCGTATTTTTAGATATATGAAAACTGTAAGGTTGCCTCAAAACTCGTTCATAGAGACTCATGCCAACATCGTAGCCAAGCGAGTAAACAAAGCGGTTGGTGAAATGGGCCAGTACTAAGCGTAGACCCATTGCCGTAATTACTAACAACGCAAAGAGAATCGTGATGGGAACAAGAACGCTTTCGGGATTTTTCCAGCCTAACATCGAAAACGCACTTTGCAAACTTGGAAAGTCGAACGATTTCTCAGGGTTTGCCATCAACGCAACGAATGGGATAACCGCGCCTATGGAAATTAATTCTGCAGCAGCCCCCAACAACATCAATAAGATAAGTCCAGCAAATTGAATTTTGCGTTCACGTTTTATATGCGGATAAAATCTCCGCATTAATTCGACGGTTGTGTATTCTTGATTGGGTTTCAACTTCTGATTCTTACGATTTTGGGAGAGTAACAAACTATTTTTACAGTGGGTTGCAGGTTCATGATCAATCGGAGCGCAATTCGCGGCCAGAACCTGGTATCGTGCTTGGCTTTGCTCAATGATCCGTTTTAGAGGTCCTTAACAAACAGGCGTTTAACAATTGACCGGCTTGTTAACCAATGTTTTCGCGACTTGGTCAGCAACTTGCTTTAATTGGTCCAGCTCTAGAAACGGATGCATGGGTAGGCTCAGTACTTCGCTGGCAGCTTGTTCGGCGATGGGGAAGTCGCCGCGTTGGTAGCCGTAGGGGGCGAAGACCGGTTGCTCGTGGACGCATTTCGGATAATAGACGGCGGTCGGGATGCCCGCTTCTTTTAACCGGGCGCCCAAGGCGTCTCGATTGGCGACGCGAATTGTATATTGGGCATAAACATGGGTGTTTCCCTCCAAAACTTCGGGGACACCAACCACGTCTCGCAACAGCTCGGAATAGCGAGCTCCCAGTTGATTTCGCTGCTGGACTTCCCACTCAAAATGAGGCAACTTCGCGAGAACGACGGCAGCCTGCAGTGTGTCCATGCGCCCGTTCATGCCCACATAGGGATGATGGTGCCGTTGGATGCCCCCATGCGTTCGAATGGCAGACATGCGATGGGCGAGTTCGTCATCGTCTGTAAATAACGCACCGCCATCCCCAAAACATCCCAACGGCTTGGCCGGGAAAAAACTGGTGCTCGATATTTTTGTCACCCCACAGCTTGGGCGGCCATGCTGCGTCGCTCCAAAACTTTGCGCCGCGTCTTCAATGACGGTAATGCCATGTTTTTCGGCAATCTGATTGATCCGCTGATAGTCGGGCATTTGACCAAACAAACTGACGGCAATAATGGCCTTGGTGCGGGGCGTGATTGCCGCCTCAATCAGATCCACATCGATATTAAAACTTTTGGGTTCGATGTCGACAAATACTGGCCGAGCTCCGACCAATAAAATGACTTCGGCCGAGCTGATCCAAGTAAAGGGAACGGTGATGACCTCATCGCCCGGTCCGACCTCCAGGGCTCGTAATGCAATTTCCAAACTGTCGGTGCCACTGGCAACCGACAAACAATGCTTGACGCCCACGTATTGGGACAGTGCCTGCTCCAGCTCCGCAATTTCGGGCCCCATTATGAACTTGCCATGCTCCAGCACCGCTCGCATCCGCGCGTCAATTTCAGTCTGGTATTTTTGATACTGGGTTTTGAGGTCTATGAATTCCATAAATTTAAAAATTAAAAATGGGTTGCCTTAAACTGGGATCAGAGATCATGCTTGGTGAGGGTGTTGCCGCCGAGACGATAGATGGCACCGGTATGCTTGCACGTTGCCTCGCCCTCGCCAGTCACCGGCAGGGGGAGTTGTTCGCCATACTCGCTCATCCAGCCAATTTGCCGCCCGGGCACACCAACCACCAGTGCATAGGGTTGGACGTTTTTATTGATCACGGCCCCGGCTCCGATGAATGCGTATTCACCGATCGTCACGCCACAGACGAGGGTACAGTTGGCACCCAGCGTAGCGCCTCGTTTGACAAGTGTGTCGCGATACTCGCTTTTGCGTTCGATCAATGACCTGGGGTTGTACACGTTGGTGAAGACCATGCTGGGTCCGCAAAATACGCCTTCTTCCAATTGAACATTGTCATACACCGAGACGTTGTTTTGAATCTTACAATTGTCACCAATAATGACTTTGTTCCCCACAAAGACGTTTTGGCCCAGAGAAACATTGCTGCCAATGCGAGCGCCGCCGCAGACATGTACGAAATGCCAAACCCGCGATCCGTCACCGATCTGCGCTCCCGGGTCGATTATTGCTGATTCGTGTGCTGTGAATGCCATCGGAATATAATGAAGGTTTGGAAAAGTGAAATCGGAACGCGACCTGTCACATGGTGACTGTCACTAATTGACCGCGGGAGATTTGCCGCGAAGGATGGGGTGGGCGGTTTCGTTGGGTGTGACAACCGTGCTGGTGCGAATTTGATAGACCAACTCGATCGCCGGTTGTGAATCTTCGATTCCGAATCCACCGCCGGATAGAATGTCACGATAGACCTCGGTGTGCAAGTCGGTGAAGCCCGTCGAGAGATCGATTTCATCGCCATCGACGGTGATCGATCGGAATGCATGTCCCCCCTTTTGTTGAACGGACTCTGGCAAGTCATGGGCGTCGACGGACAGAAACCAACGAACTCGGGCCTTCTCTAATTCTAAAACGCCGGACATGCGGGCGGCTTGATTAAGGTGCAAGAAACTCCGCAGTGGGCGGCCATAGATCCAAGTTAAAAAGTCAAAGAAATGGACCCCAATATTCATGGCCACGCCGCCAGATCGCTCGTGGTCCCCTTTCCACGATTGGTGATACCATTTACCGCGACGCGTGACATAGGTCAGACAAATATCCTTCCGTTCGCTATTGGCGGGAGCACTGTCCATTTCCTGCTTGAGGCGAATCAGATCGGGATGCAGACGCAATTGCAAAACGGAATAGACACGTTTTTGATATTCTTGTTCCAGGTCGCGCAGTTGATCTAGGTTCCATGGATTAACGACCAGCGGTTTCTCACAAATCGCGTGTGCTGCGGTACGAAGGGCGAGGCGGCAGTGGGCGTCATGTAAATAATTGGGCGTGCACACGCTGACATAATCCACGGGGGTTCCATCGCGCCCTCGTCGTTGCTTCTCCAGGAAGCGGTCGAAGCGTTCGATTTCCGTGAAAAAGTTGGCCTCGGGGAAGTGGTTATCCATAATGCCGACGGCGTCGTGGCGATCCATGGCGGCGATTAAGACGTTTCCGGTTTCTTTGATGGCCTTGAGATGTTTCGGGGCAATGAAGCCGGCAACGCCAATGATGGCAAAATTTTTAGACATGGGGGGTAGCTTCGCTGTTGTTGGTTGATCGGCTGCGCCGATGTTCTTGGTTCTTGGTTCTTAGTGTTAATGAGCCGCACGGCGCTAGCCGTGGGTTTACTGGGTTTTCGGAAAGGTTCCAAAGAGTATTCGCCGTTTAACCCTATGTTTTCCACCCGATCAATCACCTGCATATCAGATTCTCAAAGCTAAGAGCGTTAAAATGACTCAAATCGCAGACAAGGACGAAAAGGGCAAGCAATTTGTCGAAATCATGTCCGGCGCCGCAGATGGTAAGTCACTTGTCCGCATTCGCAATCAGAAGGCTGATGACCAGATTCGCGATCACATTCGGATGACTCCCGGGGTCCAGCCTTTCAAGCATAACTATTATACCGCCGATCAATTTTACCAGCCCAATCC
>JBGSIY010000805.1:0-4747 GCA_041742275.1 Pirellulaceae bacterium
ACAACGCCGATATCTGTCGAGCGGTAGGTGAAGCCGCTCATCCGTACGGCTTCGACGTAGCGTGGTTGGCCGACATGCTCCAAGGCGAAACGAATGGCCGCATTAAAACGCTCGACATGACCCACTTGTATGCAGATTTGATTTTCTGAGGCGGCTTCGGCGATGCGTCGGGCGTCGGCTGAAGTCACGGTGATTGGTTTCTCGATCAGCAGATGTTTTCCCGCTTGAATCAAATGCAAAGCGATTTCAGCATGGGACGCCGAGGGGGTGGCGATCACGGCAGCGTCAAATTCGTCGATGATCTTCTGGTAGTCGCTGCAGGCGCGGAGATCCAGGTCGGCAATGACACTTTGTTGAGCACGAGGCTGGGGATCGCAAACCGCAATCACTTTGACGTGACGATTTTCTTTCAGCAAACGTGCGTGGATTCGACCCAGATGTCCTCCGCCGATAACGGCAATTCGTAAACGTTTCATGCAGCAGCCTTCGTAATATGACGACTTCGTCCGTGGCGTCCGTCTCGGGAATTATTCAAGAACGACAGGAGTTGTTCGACTTCTTGGCACAACATGTTTTTGCTGCGCAAGACTTCTTTGGCATTTTCGGCACTAACCCGCCCGCGATAGAGCAACCGGAACGTTTCATTCAGAGCCACAATCGACTCACGCGAAAAATTGTTGCGTTTGAGGGCGACAATATTTGTGCATTTACAACGGGCGGGGTTGCCATCGGCCAACATGTAGGGCGGAATGTCTTGCATGACCTTGCTCACGCCACCGACAAAGCTGAAACTGCCGACAGAGGCAAAGTGATGAACGGCAACGCAACCGGATAAAGTCGCATTGGAATGAATATGCGAGTGACCTCCCAACATGGAGCCTTGTCCCAAGATCACGCGATCGCCCACAAAGCAATCGTGTCCGACATGGGCGTTTGCCATCAGATAACAATCGCTGCCGATGGAGGTGATCCCCTCTTCTTTTTCAGAGCCGCGATTGACGGTAACGTTTTCTCGAATGATGTTGCGGTCGCCAATGATCACGACCGTAGGGGTCCCACGGTAACTGATGTCTTGGGGTTCACCGCCCAAACAAGCGCCAGGCCAAACAACATTGCCGGCGCCGAGTGAAACATGACCGACCAGCGATACATGGCTGAGCAATTTTGTGCCGGGGCCGATCTTGGCATGCGGACCGACCATGCAAAACGGACCAATCTCGACGCCCGCGCCGATCTCGGCGGATGGGTGAACATCAGATAATTTCGAGATGGTTGTTTTATTCGAAACCATGGTCGTTCCAAAATGCCGAGTGTTTTCATCAAGGGGGATAATATCCACGGGAGTTCCTCTAACGAAAATCAGGCCGACTTGCGAAGGCTTGTTTGAATGGAAAATTGACTGATTAAGCTACGTACGAGTTCTGCGTTTAAACGATGACCACTGCGAAAAGCCGTAAAACTACCAATCAGGTCGCAGCCTGATAAAGCAAAATCTCCGACCATGTCCAGGAGTTTGTGCCGAGCACACTCATTGGAAAAGCGAAGTTCATTTCCGATCGGGCCGTTTTGTTCAAAAACCAGGATGTCGCGATAGTTAACACGACGTCCCAAGCCTTGCCGCCGTAATGAGTCGGCTTCGGCCTGAGTCACAAATGTGCGAGCCGGTGCAATCTGATCAGCAAAGTGACGCGATCCGATTACTGCACTAAAATCCTGATGTCCAATCGCCGGTTCGTCAGGATAGGAAAGCTGGTAAGTCAAATGGCACAATCCGTCCGCGGTGGGTTCGGCCGTGATCCACGAGTTGTTATCGCCCACTTTCAAGGGGCGGTCGACAACCAAGCGCGGACGCCATTGTGTTTGACGAACAACCCCAACATGTTGCAATGCATCCACAAAAGGCCGACTCGACCCGTCGACGCCAGGCATTTCGGCTCGATCAACCCAAACCTGACAATTGTCGATTTGCAATCCATGCAGGGCAGCTAAAATATGCTCAACCATGTCCACGGCGGTACCGTTTTTTGACAGCGTGGTCCGACGTGGGCCATCAGCCCGGTGGGCGATGGAGGCTGGAATGATTGGCAACCCCGGAAGATCGCGGCGAATGAAAACAATACCGTGACCGACCGGTGCAGGTCGAAATTCAACAGTCACGTCCAATCCGCTCCAGAAGCCAAAGCCAGAAACGGCAGTACGGCGACTGATAGTTTGTTGATAACGTTGGTGGTTCAAGCGACTAGCCCTTTTGAAATGGAATGCTGTGGGGAGTTAAGGAATTAAATGCACTCGGAGTACTAGTTGGAACCAGCTCCATCTCGTGTTTGCAGCATTCGGGCAATGATCTCTTGCGTGATGTTTTTCTCAGGGCGGACAAAAACAATGGAACCATTGATTTGTTGCATAATCGACTCGGGATTGTTGGGGTCCATTTCTCCGCCCGAGTGTCGCAAGACCAGTCGAATGCCGTTTTCCTGGCAATATTGCTCGACATAGCGGTTGACTTCGGCGTACGTGTCGAAGTGCACGTGGGCTTCGCGAGTCATCAGTTCTCGCATTTTGTCGCGTGCGTCGACATCGAGTTTGGCTGCGGATAGGGCAAGATCTTTTTCGTGTTGCTTGTAAGCTTCGGTGCCGGGGTTAAAGTTCAACCCCAAAGCTTCTGAGTCTTTCATCAGCTTTTGACGCTGTTGATTCACAGACATCTGCAGCCCCTCGGCCTCGGTTCGCAAATTTTGCAACTCTTGTTTGAAGTTAGGGTGATTTTCAAAAATCACTCCCACATCAATCACAGCCACCTTGGTTTGAGCCGATAGAGGTGCGACGAGGGTCGCACACATTGTCGCGAAGACAAAACTAAAAATCGCAATCCATTGCGTTGTTTTCACTTCAGCACTCCTTGCTGTAAGTCATCATTGAAATTGGGTTTCGGCAAGTCATCGAAGTCCTTTCGAATTATGCCACTGTTTCCATCGTTCGGATCGAAGACGGATTTTTTGATCGGAAGGCGATTGTGCCGATCTTTTCGAATTACGTAAAGGTCGATTTTGAAAAAAAATTAGGAAGAAGCAGTGAACGTTTCGCGTAACTCATCCGCGAGGTCGGCATAACGTGCATAAAACGTCCTAGCCAGCCAAGCGAGATAGAAATTCAAACCGATCGAAAACAAAAGCATGAACCAAATGACGGTGTTGGTGCTTTTGATTTTTTCTAGTTCCGCTTGTGCCAGTGGCGGCGTCGAAACGCCTTGATTTGTTTGAACTCCCTGGGGGCCCTCGATGCTGCCTAACATCATCGTGGGGACCTGTCGATTGCTCGCCTGTCGGTGCGAGTAATCGACATAATCCTGGTCGCCGACCTCGGTAAATTGGTGTCGGGTTTGCGGGTTCCTGGTGTCCTGAAGATACTGTATCAGTGTCTTGTTCTGATCTTGAAGATCTTGGATGGTCGCCCTGAGGGAATCATAGGCCGGGTCCATTCGTTGAGTTTGATAGGTTGGTTCGCTCACGGGAGGTAAAGTAGACATTCTGCTCGTACTGGCTAGGCGTTCCTGTTCCTTAAGCTGCTGCAAGCGGTAGATCTCGGCGTCGATCAACCTACTGTTATTTTGCGAGTTGCGAGACTCGACAAAACGACCTGATCCTCCTTGCCCTGCCCCATCACCCGGGTTCACAAGGTTTCGATCGGGTTGACCCCGTTGCTGGTCGCGAGAATTCAAACTCAGCCCATCGTTCCCGTTGTTTTCTTGGGGACGTGTGGGGCCGGAATTGGAATCGGGCACCTCATTCTCGAACCAAGGTTCAAACGGGCGTTGCGCCAACGATGATGAATCCTCCGTGCGACGGGTTGGCAAGGCTGGGCGTCGATCAAAATCGCTAACTCGACGACCGTCCAGAGGGTTGCCGAATTCGGGCATTGTGTTCGCGCCCGAACGGGGTGGCGGCACCGAAAACTGATCGTTTGGGTTATTACCCGAATTTTGGGTTCGAGGCTCAGTAAGAATTGAGTTGTTTTGCTGAGTCCGCTGTTGATCAAATTGGCTGTTGCTGAGCGAATCCGTGCGGCTTCCGGTTCCGCCAAATTCCTGTTCGCGATTGGGCGTGGCGGCTCGAAAATTCTGTTGTGATTGCGGGTCGTTTGTCGTGTTCTGATTGGGTTGCAGGATGTCTCGACGTACGTCGTTCAAGATTTCTTCACCGGCTTGTAAACGCGAAAGGTCGTCGATGAATCGATCGATCAATTGTTGAACACGTGGATCTTTCGATTCCGGCTTGAACGACAAGTCGACACTATCGACCATGCCGCGAATCTCGGGCTGAATCGGAGCGACCAGTTTTTCCCCTTTGGTCAATAATAAAATCAAGTTTTTCTCGTCCAACGTTAGGACAAAAGGTCCCTGCGGGGGCGTGGTTTGAGCCGAAGCCGCGGCGGTCCCCACCAGCAGTAGCCACAAAAATAAATAAAATTTCATCGAAATCCACCTCGATTCTTTTTTCGTCACCCCGTCCACTCGTCTGTCCGAGCATGCGAATCCGGATCTAATGGTACAGAAAGCGGGCAGGTTGCGTAAATAGCGATAAATTTTCACGCCGATTGATAGCATCCGCCGCCGGACCGTCTTTGAACCTAATTTCACATTGCGCATCAGAAGAATCACCGCAATTTCGAAATAAATTCGATGAATTCGCGGTCTAACTCCGCTAGATCTTGGGGAAAAAATTGCTGGAAATTGGCTAACCGTGTCTCT
>JBGSIY010000806.1:0-5978 GCA_041742275.1 Pirellulaceae bacterium
CCACCTGACCCCAGAAATCAATCCGGCCACGGCCAAGAAAATACCCCCAATTTTCCAATAGGATAAACTCAAACCCCAAAATGCTGTCGGGTCCATCTGGCTGAGTGTCACTGCCTCATTTCCGATCCAGCCCTTGATGAAATAGATACCCAAAAGCGAACCGACTACCAAGACCGCAGCGGCGACTTGCCTAAATTTACTATGGAACACAATTGAAGAATTTTGGAACCAAGAACGGACTTGTAGACCGGTCAAGGCAAGGAGACAGACGGCGAGGGGATAAATCGCAAAACCCATCAACGTTGCCGGGCGAGCGATGGCGACTTTCTCTAATTCCAAAGTGAAGAAACGGAAATCATAGCCCGCCAAGCTAAAGAAGGTGTCGCCGGAATAAACAACCTCCCAGCCATCCCAATAACGCGAACTGGAAACAACGGCCAACATCAGGCCGAAAGCAAACACGAGTCCCCCCATGGCCCGCGATTGCACGACCTCGCCGACGCGCGGAAAAAACAGCTTCCATAGGCCCACTAGCATCAGTACCACTGAGCCCAAAAGCAAGACAAAGGTGGCTGTGCACGGTTTACCGATTGCCAAGAGCCGTAACGAATCGTTGTAGGCTGTTCCAAGTCCCTGCGTTTGGTCGGAGGTCAACCAGCGACTCAGGCCGCGATAGCACATCAACCCGCACAACGTAACTACAAACGGCTGTAGCTTGAGTTGCGTGATGAGTAATCCATGAAGCAGGCCGAGGTGAGCACTGAGTAGCAAGGCGAAAGTGACTGCCACGGCAACCGAAAGCCAAGGTCCCATTTCAACCTGCCGAATTCCTAATGAACCCAGCAGTAACAACCCTCCGGCACCCAACATCGCCAACTTGCCAAAACCAAATGGCTTTCCCAGCGGATTCTTATTCCAAACACTTTCCCATAGGACCCAAAACAGTCCCACTCCAATGAGTTCCCAGCCCACGATTTGCAGCAACCAAGCGCCGTTGTCGGCCGGTGGATGCGCCATGACGGCTTTCAAAGTCATCGTCATGGTGCAACCAACCAGACCGATCAGGGAACCTGTTGATAAATCGATGCCTCCAGTCACGATCACCATCACGGCGCCAACGCCGATGATGGCAAACATGCTACTGGATCGCAATAAATTCTGGAGGTTATAGGGTTTAATAAAGGCGTCATTCAAGAGGGCCGTCGCCACACAAACGTAAATCAGAAGGAGTAGAATGCCAATGATCTTATTGGACTTCATTTGTGTTTTCCTGAACGGCCGAATGAAAGTGAATGACTAATTGATATTAACTTGCGGTCGCCAATGGAGAATTGCCAGTGGCTAAGTTCATGACTGCTTGCTCGCTAAAACGTTCCTTGGGCAATTCCCCTGCAATGTTGCCCTCATGCATGACCAGCATCCGGTCTGACATTCCGAGAACTTCTTCGAGATCACTGGACACGAACAAAATCGCCACGCCCGTCTGAGCCAGTTCGTCCATCAGGCGATAGATTTCTTGACGGGCGCCGACGTCCACGCCTCGCGTTGGCTCATCCATCAACAGAATTTTCATACCCCGTGCCAGCCACTTACCAATGACGACTTTTTGTTGGTTTCCACCGGATAAAAACTTGACAGGTTGACTTATATGTGGGGTTTTCGTTTTTAATCGTGATTTCATGTCGAGGGCAAGTTTTGCCTCGTCCCCTTCGTGAACGAGTCCCCAACGCGTGAGTCGGTTTAGTGAGGGGAGCGACGTGTTGGCAGCGACGCTCATGTTTAAGATCACGCCTTCTTGTTTTCGATTTTCGGGAACCAACGCAATGCCATGGGCGATAGCAGATTGGGGATCGGGCAGCGTGACGGAAGTACCAGCTACCTGGATATTTCCCGCCAGGGCAGGGGTTACCCCAAACAACGTGGTGAGGAGTTCGGTTCGTCCTGCACCGACCAGTCCCGCGATGCCGACAATCTCTCCGGCTCGCAATTGAAACTGCAGGGGGTGATGGGGATTAGCGGGGGTGCAAAGTCCTTCCACTGACAGCAAGACTTGTTCTGTTGCGTTTGGCGTGCGGGAATAGAAGTGAGTCAGTTCCCGGCCGATCATTTGTTCGACCATGTTTTTATAGTTAATGGCCGACCCGCTCAGTTCGCCGGCGTTCTGGCCGTCGCGTAAAGTCACCACTCGATGGGACAAGGTCTCAACTTCGGCCAATCGATGTGAAATGTAAACCACGCTGGTACCGCGTGAGATGAGAGTACGAATGATTTGAAACAGGTTTTCCGATTCGCGTTGCGAGAGGCTGCTGGTCGGTTCATCCATGATAATTAGGCGGGCGTTGGTCGAAACGGCTTTGGCAATTTCCACCATTTGTTGTTGCCCAATCGTCAAATCGCCGGCCAACGTATGGGGCGAAAGGTCCAGCCCCACGGCAGCGAGAACCCGCGATGTTTCTAGGTAAATTTTACGATCATCGATCAGACCCCATCGCAGAGGTTCCCGTCCCAGGAAAATGTTGGCTCCCAAGTCCAGATTTTGGCAGAGATACAGCTCTTGGTGGATCAACGCAATTCCCATGCGTTGCGCTGTCGTAACGGAGTCGATCTGAACCGGTCGACCATCGAAAAAAAGTTGCCCTTCGTCCGGCGTTTGAATGCCGGCCAAAATTTTCATGAGTGTGCTTTTGCCGGCTCCATTTTCGCCAATGACCGAAACCAATTCGCCAGCTCCCACGGAGAGGCTAACCCTGTCCAACGCAACCACTCCAGGGAACCGTTTCGAAACGGAATCGACTTGAAGTAAAGGAACTGGGTTCGACATCAAGGGAACGCCTGTTTACAAATCAACTGAGCAGAAGGTCTAGCATGACATGGAAAAACAACGCACGTACGGTTCCCATTGCGAATCAAGCAAACAATTCGCACATGGCTGCTCATGGGCAGAGGGCTCAACCCCTCCAATCGGACTCTTTGCAGAATCAAAGGATCGGGACAACCGATCAAGCCGATGCCGACCCCATTTTATTGAACAATTTATTTGGCACAGAGGAAAAAGAGATTTCGTTCCGGCCTTACTCGCCCTTGATCATTTTGGCGAGATTCTCGCGGAACTCATCAACGTTTTCAGGAACGACTTTTTGAGCTGGGATATCGATAAATGTGTTTTCGAGATCCGATTTGTCGCCACGGGCGATGCGGCTGAGGACTTCAATGGATTTGTAACCGTACATAAATGGATTTTGCACGACGGTTCCCACGCAATTTCCTTTCTTGATTTCTTCGAGTGTACGTTCATTTTCGTCAAACGCCACCACTTTAATTACGCCCAGTTTATTGGCGCTGGCGAGAGCATCGAAGATAAAGGGTGGGTTGTACTCAAATAATCCGACCATGCAATCTATTTTTTCGAACTTGGCCAGCGCTTGTTCGGGAAGTTCTTTCTTCCGTGTATCATTAAAATCGTCGACACGAGTGGCCAGAAAAGTGTACTTGTCGTCCCCAAAGGCTTCGCCCGGTTCATCATAGCGACTGGGGTCATGGGATCGCCCAAGAACCTCATCAATGAGACCCTGACGTCGCAGCTTGGCATTGTGTTGTTCGAGAGAGCCGATAAAGATCACGATATTTCCACCTTCAGGCAAAGCCGATTTAAGAAGTTCACCAGCCATGCGACCGGCGTCATAATTGGACATGCCGATATACAAAAGTCGATTCGAATCGGGAGCGTCGGAGTCGTGGGTAATGAACGCAGCTTGTTCTCCCACTTCGTTCAGAATGTCGGTTTGATTGGCTGGGTCTACTGGGCTGATCGCGACCCCCTGGACGCCTTTGCTCAGGAGCTGTTGCAGCATCCGTTTTTGATTGGCGGCTCGTCCCCCTTCCGAGGGCGGCATGATGACCTCCACATCGCAATTAAAATCGGTGGCCGCTTTCATGGCTCCCGCTTGTCCGATTTTCCAAAAGTTTGCTATCCCATTTGTTACAAATGCTAATTTTGGCTTCTCGTCTGCCGAGACGTCGCCGGATTTGTCGGCATTCGCAGATGAACTCGAGTTATCCGCAGTGCCTTTGGTATTGGATGCGTCTTTGGCATCGGGTGCCGAACATCCCAGACTGATCACTCCGACCACTAGCAGCAAACCAAACCATATCGATCGCATATCGTGCTCCAACCTTACAAATAGAACTTAAGCAACTCTACAGATTGTAAGTTGTGCGAATGCGAATCTCAACAGTCCACGGGAAACTCTCAGAATATAAAGGCATTTTTAGTTGGGGCTGATGAATTCACAGGCGTGGCTGCGGGGAACTGGCACTGAGCGTCATGGGCTGGCTAACGAGTTAATTTCGTTGCAATAGGTTTCTGCCCGGTAAATCCTTTATTCGGCGAAACCATCGTAATTGTGCGTGATCGGCAGGCGTCTGAGGCACTGGGTACTTTAGCAAATCTTAGTTTAACCGTTCTGCTGCGACCAATGGGCACTACCGTTATTCATCTCCCCTGGCTTCACAATTGCACTTCGGCGATCCGATGAGCAACAAACCGACCTTGATACATCTCTCTCCCACTTTTCGATTTCCCACACGAGCGGTAACCAGCCGATCTGGACGCCAGGGGCAAATGTTGATTGGGGTGGGAATCGGACTGGTGTTGTCGGCGAGAGATCCGCAATTTGCTCGCGAGCAACTGGCTTGTCTGGGGGTGGACAGCACCAGTGCCAACCCTGAGCGTAGTCATTGGAACCGCGAAGGAACGCTGGACCTGTGGCTCCCCTACGACGTTTCAATATCCTGTAAACTTCATTTCATTTGACTCATTGCATATGTCTTTTGACTCCAGCACCGATCACACATTTGACCAGCCAGCGATGCCGACGAACTCCGCACCGGTTCTATTTGGATGCTGGCGGGTGGTTTCTTTGTTCGCTCAATCGAAATGGATGTCGTTGTATCATGTTCAGCCTCAAGGGACACAAAATCCACATCGCAGTGACTATTTGCTCAAGACGGTGCGTTCCGGTTTGACTTTCCAGCGGCAGTCCGAAGCCATTGATCGACTGTCACGGCGGCTGGTCGCTTCGGAATTGGTGGACCATCACGGTATGCCTCCTGTGTTGGATGCCGAGTTGGATCGGGCACCGTTTTTTTTGGTCGAGCCGTTTGCCGAGGGTTATAGTTTACACAAAGTTCGGGAGCGAGCTAAAAGCGTTAGTCTTTCGAAAGTCATTTGGATCGCTCGTCAAATTGCCGAAGTTATCGCTGCCGCACACAATGCCCGAAAAACTCACCTGGGTATCAATCCAGAAAAGATCATAGTCGATGAGACGGGTCGCGTGGTGGTTAATGGATGGAGCAACAGCCATCATTTTGGCAGTCGGTGTTGGCTGCCCTGGAGCTCCATCGCCGAAATCCGTTTGCGTGCTCCCGAATGTTTTTTGGCCGACTATCAGGCACAGCCGGCTGCGGATGTCTACGCCTTGGGAGTTGCCTGGTATTGGTTGTTCTCGGGCAGTTGGCCAGTGACCGGACCGTCGATGGAAGTATTACAACAGCAGCACCAACAAGTTATTCCCGGCGAGTTAAGCTGCGTCTGCCCTTGGATTCCAACCGAACTCTCTCGTTTGATTCACATGATGTTGGCAAAGAACCCCATTCGTCGACCAGGGATTCACACGGTTCTCGAAAAGATGTTCTCGATCGAAATCGACTACTTGCACGATGGACGTGCCATAAACGAAATCGCCGTGTAACTGCAATAGCGGTGTTTGAGATTCACAAGTGCTGCATTGCGACCTGCGGCTAAATTCTGACGGCGCTTTTCTGGCAGCCCTATCGAGATGCATGGCGTCGGCCGCTGGGAGGCAGGCGGGCCCGTCCAGCGGCGGGTGCTGATTTTGGCGCCTGCTATTGACGAAGGCCCCACCGATTCAAATGCCGCTCACGATGATTGGGTGGCAGGGATGGAACGGACTAGCGGG
>JBGSIY010000807.1:0-2822 GCA_041742275.1 Pirellulaceae bacterium
GTTTCCAAGGCGGGGACATTGATGTCATTGATCAATTTTACGGGCAAGTCAAGTAAAACGAGGGTATTGGGGTCGGAAGAGGTGGTGCGCGGATTGGCAGCCGCGCCCAGTCGTTCCGCGAAATCTTGGGCCAAAATTAGTTTGCTTGCGAAACAGAGAAGGCAAGCGACCGTCGCGAGAGAATATTTCATGATATTGCCATCGATCAAAAGTAGGCTTGGGGCGGGGGTGCCAAAACACCTCAGTACAGCCCCCACTGTTCTGTATCCTAATCTATCGACGGATCGGGAATTCAAGTTAAACGATTAAACGTGGTTGCGAGAGGGGAAATAAAACGACCTGCAAAACGGGGCGGGTGCTAGCGTTTGACTCGCACCGACCGCACTTTTGGGCCTAAATCGGCGTTGCGGGTGGGCCAATTTGAGGTGGGGAAGTGAGCAAAAACAGGAGAATTCTGAGACGTGATTAGAACCAGAACAGAAAACCGGAACGAATGGATTCGAAGAACTCATGGAACAGGACGTAGCCGACGCTGCGGGTCCCGCAATCGATTTTGGCAGTCACGCGGGTCCCGGATCGGAGGATTTCTGTTGGGATTTGCTGATTATCGAAAGCGACCAGGGCACGTCCTGAGTTGCCGGAATCGTCAAACACATTTAGCGTTTGGTCGACGCGCACGATGTGACCCGTAAATTGTTGCCCCGGATTAGAAGCGAGGGTGAAGGTGACCTGGAGCGGGGACGTCTGAGCTGCCTGGTATTCAATCAGGTGCCCCATACGTTTTTCGGGGATCAGGATTTCTAGTTGCCAACGGGAGTCTGTAGCCACAACGGTCATTAGATTTTGTCCGACTTGGACAGGACGCCCCAGCAAATTGCGTTGCAGTTGCCAGTTAGCAATACGGCCGGAAATGGGACTGCGGAGGATCAGCTGTTCGGCTTGATTCTGTTTGATGAGAAGTTCTCGCTCGAGGCTGGCCACGTTTTCTTCGGCCTTCATGAGGTCACCGATCAATGTGATTTGTTCGAGCTTTTCTAGTTTTTCGGATTGAAGTTGATTGAGTTTGCGGACTTGCTCTCGATTTTGTTTGAGTTCACCGCTGATCTTCTCGATTTCTGCATCGAGATTACTGTTTTCCATTTCGGCCAGGACGAAGCCGGCGGGGACCGCTTCATCGAGGCTGGCAGGTTCATAGATGAAGGTGAGCCGTCCATCCAGTTGGGCGTAAATGTCCGCTTGTGTTTCCGCGATCAGTTCACCGGACGAACCGAGTTCAAAAGGGTAGGGGACAATCAACAGGGCCGCGACGGCAAGCAGGCCTGCGGCGATAATCGCGGCTGTTTTAGGAAACCGTGCGCCTTGGAAGGGGCTGAGGAGCCAGCCTAATTTCTTCCATAGGGGCATGAGGAAAATGCGATTGTGTTCGAGTGAATTAGCCAAAGCCGATTGGGCATGTTCGGCCACAATCTCAGTCCGTTTTTCCAAGAGAGAATGTGACGAAGCGTCGGCCAATTGTTCGACGATCAGTGCGGCGATAATGGTTTGTGGCGAAGAGGCATCGCTGGCGCTGAGTCGATGGTCATGGAGTGGCAAGACGGCCAGGGTTTTCGCGTGGGACAGATCGATGTAGGCATGGAGTTGCGTTTCGATTTGGGGAGCCAGTTTGGAAGCATCGCCTCGGTACCAAAGGGGTTCGTGAGCGCGAGCGACCGTCGAGGCGAGTCTGGCGAGCCGTTTGATTTGATCGGCTCGTCGTTCGACGGTGTCCAAGCCACTGACCGCGGCGATTTCGAAGCGAGCACCGGTTTTGATCGCAACGCTGACTCGATCGCAGCCGATAATTCGGCGACCTTCGTTGGCGATAACAAACGCCGTTTGGTCAACATCGAGACTGGAGTGTACGGATTTGGAGAACAGATCCAAGTCGCGCCATAGTTCCTGTTGAATTTGAAAGGAGCGAAGGCGGCGCGTTTTCAGAAAGTCGCTGGCGATTTCCGCCATTTGTGCCAGGAACCGGAGGTAACCACGTTGGGTCGCGGGGCCTCCTCCGGGGCGTTGCAAGATTTCGACGAGGCCGACGGTTTGTCCGTCCACGACAAGTGGGGCAAAAATCAACAGCAAGTCGGTTGGATTCCCCGCTTGTTCGACCGACTCAGCACCGGAATTAGGGGGAACAATTGTGGGTTCGGGATTGTTTAGGAGTTGTTCGAGGAGGAGACTATGTTGGAGTTGAGCTGTGGTGTTGTCCGCTAAATTCGTGTGCTTCAGGTTGATATGATACAGTAGTTTAAGAGGGCCTTGGTTTTCGGGACGAGTCCAGATAATCCCCCCGATACTGGCCAGGGCACTGGTCGTCCGCGTCAGGAAGCCTTGGTAAAATTCGTCCTCATTGCAATTCGATTTAGCGAGATCGGCGATTTCTTGAACCAGAGCGCGGATTTGGTTTTTCGTTTGATCAACCAGTTCTGAGTCCAAGCCTTCATTGGACGCAGGGGGTCGTGAAGTTCGAAAAACGGGGACATCATCCGTGCGGAAGCGGGTGGTGTCTGAGCCGGTTGTGGGGTCGATACTCATGAATCAGTCGGGCCTGCAACGCAATCGGTTAAATTTGTCAATTCCGGCGGGACTTTCGCGAAAAATTCGTTTTTTGGCAACGCCGAATTGGTGGTAGGTTGGTCTAAAATCGTGTTTGCGATAGCATAAGGTCAGAAAATCTTGATTGTCCAAACGATTTGAGTGAAAAATTAAAGAGGTTCCATGCGCGTTATTATTTTGCCCGACTCAGAAGCTGCTAGCAAACGGGCTGCGGACTGGATTGCGCG
>JBGSIY010000808.1:0-3496 GCA_041742275.1 Pirellulaceae bacterium
ACAAGATAAACATACTCAAATCTTCGTTTTGACTGACGTCACCTAATTTTTTCTGGACATAGTCCGAGTCAATTTCAATAGATTCACCGGAACGATGGGGAGCCTCGAAGCTGAGTTCCTCCACTAAGTGCTCGAGGATCGTGTACAAGCGCCGAGCACCAATGTTCTGAGACGTTTGGTTAACGTGAAAAGCGACGGCCGCGAGGTCGCGAATCGCCTCGTCGGTAAACGTCAACGTCACCCCTTCTGTTTTAAGCAGAGCCTCGTATTGCCTCAGCAACGAGTTTTCCGGCTCGCGTAAAATACGCACAAAATCCTCGACCTTGAGGTCTTGAAGTTCGACGCGGATCGGGAAACGTCCTTGGAGTTCCGGCATCAGTTCGCTGGGCAAATTCTTATGAAAGGCACCAGCAGCAATAAATAAAATGTAATCGGTCTTGATTTGTCCATATTTTGTTTGGACCGTTGTGCCTTCGACAATGGGCAGCAAGTCTCGCTGAACGCCTTGGCGCGAAACATCGGCACTCTTGGATTCCGTCGCAATGACCTTGTCGATTTCATCAATAAAAATAACACCCATATTTTCTGCTAGCTCGATAGCGGACCGGTTGATTTTGTCATCATCCAACAAGGCGTCGCATTCCTGTTCGAAAATAATCTTGCGCGCGGATTTGACTTCAACCGAGCGTTTAATCCGATTTTTGGGCATGATTTTCTCGATCATACTTTGGAAATCCATGTCCATGTTTTCCATCCCCATGCCACCAATCATCATGGGCGTTTGTTTTTGTTCAATCGCCAATTCGACTTTGCGATCATCCAAAACACCACTGCGTAACATTTTGGCCATTTTTTCGCGCGTTCGTTCGTAGGAGTCGGATTCGGCGACGGGTTCGTTTTCGTCTGCACCTCCACCTGAGATCGGGTCGACGTTGGGGAGCATTGACGACTTGGGGCACAAGAGGTCGAGCAATCTGGACTCCGTCCGTTTTTCCGCTTCATCGCGAATTTGTTCTTTGACTTTGGATTTCACAATCGCAATGGAGTTGTCGAGCAGTTCGCGAACCATGCTTTCGACATCCCGACCGGAGTATCCTACTTCCGTGTATTTGGTCGCCTCCACCTTAATGAACGGTGCACCGGTCAGTTTGGCGAGTCGCCGGGCGATTTCGGTTTTGCCGACTCCGGTCGAACCGATCATCAAAATGTTTTTGGGAGAAACATCAGATTGCATTTCCGGCGTCAGTTGCCGACGTCGCCAACGGTTTCGTACGGCAATGGCGACGGCCCGTTTGGCGGCAGACTGTCCCACGATAAAGCGGTCGAGAGACTCGACGACTTCACCGGGCGTCATCTGGCTGGACTGGATATTATCCAAGGAAAGAACTAATTGCTCGGGCATGCGATTTTCTCAACTACGATGTGGGTGTTTGTATAGATGTCGATTTCACCCGCGATGGTTAGGGCGTTGCGAACAATGGTTTCCGCGGGTAGGTCAGCGAAACGATCCAAGGCCCGTGCTGCAGCGATGGCATAATTACCTCCCGATCCAATGCCCAGTATTCCGTCAGTGGGCTGGATCACATCACCATTGCCGCTGATCAATAACAGATTCGTTCCATCCGTGGCTATCAGCAAGGCCTCTAATTGACGGAGCATCTTGTCAGTCCGCCACATCTTGGCCAATTCGATAGCGGCTCGCGCTAAATTGTTGGGAGAGTCTTTCAGTTTGGCTTCAAATTTCTCCAGCAATGAAAATGCATCAGCGCTGCTTCCGGCAAACCCGCACAATACTTTGCCATCGAGCAGCTTGCGGATTTTCATGGCATCGGACTTCATCACGGCGGTCCCCAGCGTGACTTGGCCGTCACCTCCGATCGCGACCTCGCCGCCCTTGCGGACAGCTAGGATTGTAGTTGCATGAAACTGCATCGTTCCCCCGAAAGCAGGTAGAAATTGAGACGTGAATCTCGCATTCTAACAAAACTCGGCCGACGTCGGAATGAGCGCACGAAGAAGTTTGCAACCGTGTTTAGCAAACGTTTACAGGGGGTCAAGCAGCCGATTTGAGGTCGATTGACAATTGATTTTCCGATGCGGCGGTCACCGCAACTACTGTAATTCCATAACGATTGGCCAGCTCAATCACTGCCGCAGGTTGAAGAACGATCGTCATGTCGGCTTCGATGGCCAAGACCGCTGCGCCGGCGGCTTTCATGGTCTCGATGGTTTTCACGCCGATCGTAGGCATATCAAACCGCGTGTCCTGTTGCGGCTTGGCAACTTTCACCACGGTGAAACCGCCAGCGCGACAGAGCTGTCCGGCCCGGCTAATGCATTCGTCCGTTCCCTCCACCGCCTCGACAGCCAACGCGGCGCGACCTTTGACTGCTACACTTTGGCCAACGTCCAGCTCCCCCATCGACTTGGCTAATTTCCAACCGAATTGAATGTCTTTCCATTGTTGATGATTTAACGGGCGTCGGGTCATTAATCCTTGTTTTGCCAACAACTCAGGCGCGAAATCCGTGGCGGGTAGGAAAGTGATACCGTGATCTCCAAACAAACGAGTGATCGTCAGCAACATGGTGTCGTCGTTTCTGTCTTCGGTGCCCGTAAAAAACTGGTTATAGAAGTAACGTAAGACGGTCAGATCGGGAAGGTGACGAAGCAAAGCAAATCGCTCGAAGATTTTGGTCTTAAAAATTTTACCCGCCATCGTCGCCTGACTCACGCCATGTCGACGCAAAAAACTGATCTGAGAAGCCATGCGTCCTAAACCAAAAAGCCTGAAATCATCACAGATCTTGGCCAATTCCGGATCTGCATGACCTGCTACGCCCACACATACAACTTGATGCCCCAGGGATTTTAATTTCCGAGCGACTTCGATAGGGTAGTCGCCCCAACCGGCGATCAAACCAATTTGTTGATTATGGGTTTGCATACCATTGACTTCCATAGGCAACTCAGTTTGGATCGTGCACTTTTTACCATGCGAAAATCTTGCGAAGCGAGCAGTGTACAAAAATTGCCCCAAATGTTGAAACATGTCGGCTGGAGTTTCCAGCGGAACAACCGAGGACCATTGATCTACAATCTGCGGCTTCGTCTCGAAAAAAAATGTTGGTTAGTGGCTGATCGTACCGCATTCATTTGGTTGGGTCACAGTGCGCGATTCCCGGCACAGTACTTCTTTTTATTTCTAAGCGGCATCGCTGCGGCGCGAGTCAATGTGTACAGCAGGGGGCTCGATGGCTTGTGCTTCTTCCGTTGCGGCCATTTCGTTGACTTGCTTGACCAGCCGAGACAATTGTTTGCGCAGCTCGGGTAACTTTTGAATTGAGGCCATAATCAACATTTGTTCACGGATCGGCGTGGCAGGGATACCCAGGTAATGTTGTTCATGTTTGATATCGTTCATCACTCCTGCTTTGGCACCAATAATGACTTGGTCACCAATATCAATGTGATCACCAATCCCAACTTGTCCCGC
>JBGSIY010000809.1:0-4238 GCA_041742275.1 Pirellulaceae bacterium
AAATTGGGTAATCCTGTCATCCAGTGACTTGACAGAAAGTGTACCCAAGCGTTAATCAGTTTGAAGGAAACACAGGAGTCGCGAGTTGTAACTTTCGGCAGTGACTCCATTTTTTTGCCAGCAAATTCGATCAGCCAGCAAAATTGAGAAAAATCGTCTTTTTCCGTGCTTAAATGTATCGAAAGCCAGCAGTTCCTACAATGGCAAGATCGTTTGGAGGCCCCTCAGGTGCTTGACGTTGGCTAACATTTGGGAAACGATCGGCAGGACATTTGGCCTGACATAGGACCCTCATTATTGATATTTAAAGTGTTTGAGGGGGATGGAATGCGGGCCGATCCCCTACGAAAATCGGTTGCCAACCATTTTTTGTGACGGGCCCTGATTAATTTACTTTTAAAACCACAATTTATTGAGAAACGTTGATTCACCCATGGCCAAAAAAAGTTCTGAAGGCTCAGGTAGATCTTTGGTGATTGTCGAATCGCCGGCCAAAGCCAGGACGATCGGCAAGTTTTTAGGGAAAGACTTCACGGTTGAAGCGAGTATTGGTCACGTGCGCGACCTGCCATCGGGCAAAAAAGAGATGCCCGAGGGGCTCAAGGGAGAACCGTGGGCCCGTTTGGGGGTCAATGTCGACGACCGATTCGAACCGGTTTACATTGTCCCGGACGGAAAAAAGAAAC
The DNA here is from genome assembly GCA_041742275.1 of Pirellulaceae bacterium. Lineage (GTDB taxonomy): Bacteria > Planctomycetota > Planctomycetia > Pirellulales > Pirellulaceae > BJ22. The sequence continues at coordinate 687 of JBGSIY010000809.1, forward strand.
AAGTCGACAAATTGAAGAAGTTACTGAAGGAATGCGGCAGCTTGTATCTGGCGACCGACGAGGATCGCGAGGGAGAAGCCATCAGCTGGCATCTATCGGAAATATTAAAACCCAAAGTCCCCGTTTACCGCCTCGTTTTCCACGAAATCACCAAATCGGCGATTTCCCAGGCGTTGGCGTCGCCTCGAGATATCGACGACGGTCTGGTTCGCGCTCAGGAAACGCGACGGATTCTCGACCGATTGTACGGCTACGAAATGTCAGAATTTCTTTGGAAGAAAAGCTTGGGACGTAGTGCCGGTCGGGTCCAAAGTGTGGCGGTGCGTCTGATCGTCGAACGCGAGCGTGACCGCATGGCCTTTGTCACAGCCAGTTATTGGGATTTATTGGCAACGTTTGAGACCCAGGCCAAAGAAAAATTGACGGCCGAATTGGTCTCGGTCGACGGAAAAAAAATTCCCACGGGCAAGGACTTTGACTCGACCAACGGCAAAATCAAAGGGGACCAATTCGCTGTTTTGACCGAAGAACAGGCTCAAGATTTGGGCCGACGTTTGGCCAACGCTCAATTCAAAGTGATGAAGGTCGAGGTCAAGCCTTACACCCGTTCCCCGGCAGCCCCCTTCACCACGTCGACCATGCAACAAGAAGCCAATCGCAAACTCGGCTTCACTGCCAAGCGAGCGATGAGTACGGCTCAAAGCCTATACGAAAACGGCTATATCACTTACATGCGTACCGATTCGACAACTCTCTCAAGCGAAGCGGTTGCTGCGGCACGGAATCTCGTCCAGACCGAATACGGCGCTAATTACCTGCCGGATTCACCTCGCAGTTATCAATCCAAAGTCAAAAATGCCCAGGAGGCCCACGAGGCGATCCGGCCTGCCGGCCAGCCGTTTCCCATGTTAGGCGAACTACGGTCTCAATTGCGGGATGACGAATTCCGGTTGTACGAGTTGATTTGGAAGCGGACGATCGCCAGCCAAATGGTCAATGCCAGAGGCAACATGATTTCCGTTACCATCGAAGGTGGCGGGGCCGTGTTTCAGGTTTCCGGCAAGACAATCGATTTCCCCGGCTTCTTACGCGCCTACGTCGAAGGCTCAGACGACCCTAACAGTGAATTGGCGGACCAAGAAAAAATCTTGCCGGACGTCAAACCCGAGCAACGGCTGAACTGTCTGGATCTAGAACAAAAATACCACTCGACTCAACCCCCAGCTCGATTTAGCGAGGCGGCCTTGACTCGCGAGTTGGAAAAACTAGGGATCGGTCGACCCAGTACTTATGCCTCCATCATAGAAACGGTGCAAGCCCGAGAGTACGTGGTGAAGCGAGGTACGAATTTGATCCCCACTTGGTCCGCCTTCGCCGTCGTGCGGATGCTCGAGGAACATTTCCCCACATTGGTCGATTACGAGTTCACGGCTCAAATGGAAGATCGAATGGATGCGATCAGCCGTCGTGAGGAAGACAATGTCGGTTATCTCCAACAATTTTATTTTGGCAATGGACGGCCGGGCCTCAAGAGTCAACTGGAAGACAAAATCAAAGAAGTTGATGCCCGTGCTATTTGCACTTTCCCATTGGGCAAACCGCCTGAAAGTCAGGGCGATGAGACGGTAAATGTGCGCGTCGGCAAATTTGGTCCTTACATCGAATACGGCGATCGCAAGGCGACCATGCCCGCTGATCTCGCACCCGACGAACTGAATTTGAAATTGGCTCTTGAACTGCTCAGCCAAGCTCAGATTGCTGATGAACCTTTGGGGCACGACCCTGAAACCGATCGCCCCGTGTATATGAAACAAGGTCGTTTTGGCCCGTACGTTCAACTGGGATTGCTGGACGAAGATAGCGATGAAAAACCGAAAAACGCTTCGCTGTTGAAAGACATGAAACCGGAATCGGTGACGATGGAAGTCGCTTTGCAATTGCTCTCGCTTCCCCGAGATCTGGGCGAAAACCCAGAAACCAACGAACCGATCTTGGCGTTTAACGGCAAATTCGGTCCGTATATCAAATGCGGCAAGGAAACGCGGTCATTGCCACAAGATATCTCTGTTCTCGATGTCAGTCGTGATCAAGCAATTGAACTTTTGAAGCAACCCAAACGGGGACGCAATGCCGCGGCACCCAAAGAACCTTTGAAGATTCTGGAAAAATCTCCCGTGACCGAACAGGAAGTTCGAGTACTGGACGGAAGATATGGACCCTATGTGACCGACGGGGAAAGTAATGCGTCTCTCCCCAAAGACGCGTCTCCCGAAACGTTGACGATGGAGCAGGCGTTGATGTTGCTGGCCGAACGGGCTGCCAAGGCTCCGAAGAAAAAGAAGTCCAGCAAAAAAAAGGCAGCCAAAAAGACCACAACCAAATCGGCCACCAAAAAAGCGACCACGAAAAAGGCAGCGAAAAAAAAGGGAAGTACCAAAAAGGCAGGAGCCAAAAAAGCGGCAGTTAAAAAGGCTGTAAAAAAACAGGACGACACTCCCACATCAGACACGGCACCTTGGGAAGCCTCGTCGGATGACGAGTGATCCCGCGATCAAGAGGACTGGGCGATTTGGGATTTTCCTCACGCTAAGTTTGAAGTATCTTCGCGACTCGAAAACACGCCACCATCGACACAACGAGCAGACGGTTGCGATAGCCGAGTCCTGCGAAAAGGCCAATTGAGAGACGCTTGGTAATTTGAGCTTTGGAGTTGCGCGTTTTGGGGCTTGGAAATCTGAGGCTTGGCATTCGGGGATTTCGAACTCAGAAAATGGGCTGGGCCTTTGGCTGCAGTTCGAATGATCGTCGCCGCCATTTTGGAGGATGCTATTCCGTTCGCTTATAAGCCGAATTTCCAGAGGACTGACCGGCGACTTGTTTTGCCTCGGTGCGAGATTCGGAACGGAAAAGGCCAAAATTTGTCCAGGCCACGATTCCCGGCCACGATGGTGCGATACGGCAGTTTGACAGTATCCCCCCAAACGATCACAATTTATGTTGATTTACTCCTTAATGCCCCTTCTGAGGAAGAGGCATTGAGCCCAATTTGAATTAAAAATTTAGAACAAAACAGGACCGCCTGGTGAAAGCTCCCATCGTAGATTTTTCCGAGTTTGACGTAAATAAATCCATCGTAACTTTAGAAGAAATTCAACAAATCAACCCGCATCGGCATGAGCTGTCATTGTTGGATGGGATCGTTTTTGAAAACCTGGCCGAAGGGCGATGCGTTGGCTACCGCGACGTTCGCGAAGATGATTTCTGGGTTCGCGGGCACTTTCCTGGGTTCCCTTTGATGCCCGGCGTTTTGATCTGCGAGTCGGCAGCTCAATTGTGTTCTTATTTTGCCGCGAAGACAAAACTTTTGGGCGCGTCGATCATCGCTCTGGGGGGGTTAGATGAAGTTAGATTTCGTGGCCCGGTCAAACCCAATTCGCGATTGGTCACCATGTTGCTGAAGGAACGGGTGCGTCCCAACGTCATGATCAGCGGCCGATTTCAATGCTATGTTGATCAAGAGCTAGTGTGCGATGGAATTATCAAAGGTGTCGC
>JBGSIY010000810.1:0-2297 GCA_041742275.1 Pirellulaceae bacterium
CGTCGTTTCGAGATATCACGTGATGATTTGTTAAAACCAAACCATCGGCCGATATGATCACGCCACCAGCTATGTTCGCGTGCATATTGTCGCAACGCCCGCAATCATAGATGACACCGATCATCACCGAGGACTTTACCATCGTTTCGTAGATCCTCTCTCCGTCCATAGGACTCACCACAGGCAAACGGAGGGAGGCGGGACGGTGGGCCAATTTCAACTGTTCATCGATTGCCTCCACGGACAAACAATCGGGAGACTTTACTAACTCCATGCCCCGATTGAGAAATGTTTTGTAGATCAATCCGTTGTCGATCTGCCCATCGAGTACATTCAATATCGGACTATTATCGAAAGGGGCGTCCGGCAACACGAGTTCGCCATTGGCGAGTTTGTTCTGAGCACTGTCGCCATTTTGAAGATGATTGCCCCCAGGCAAACTGCTGATAGTAACACTTTGATCACCAACACGGTGATCCGTGACGCTGCCAGTGGAAACATGGCCCATGGGAACGTTGCCAGAGAAAACATTGCCGGAAGAAACATCGCCAGAGACTGGATCGTCGGCGGGCAATTGAACAGAACATGCCTGGTGGAACCCAAGACCAATACTGAATAAACAAAAGGCAACACAAACCCTAAAACAACTCATCGCCGGACCCCCTATTAAATTCGCTCACACCCGGTCCCTCGCGGACTCAGTGCGCGCCCTGACCTCTAGGCACTGCTATCGAGCAATAAATTGTAGGCTGCCGGTCGAAAGAGGTTAAGGAAAAAAGCTCGCGAAAATTTGCAGAAGCCTGCGATGCGCGAGGAAAAGGGCCGAAAATAACGATTCCGCGATGCCCCAGACGGATGCCCGAGACGAATGTGCGCTGTCGCCCAGCCAGCCCGTTACCAGACCAACCATGTTGCCGGGTCGCGAAGCCATTCCGGCATCTTTTCGATTTCATCCCCTTCGGGAGGTCCCGTCAAACGCCTTGGGCCGTTTTCCGTCAGGGCAATCGTATGTTCAAAATGAGCGGCTAGACTTTTGTCGGCCGCAATCTGAGTCCAGTGATCGGGCAATTCCCGCAATCGCGGGGTCCCGACATTAACCATCGGTTCCACTGCCAGGACGACGCCAATTTTGAGTTCGAAGTCCTCGTCGTCCGCCCATGATTTATCGTAATAATTGGGAACTTGCGGCGGCTCATGCAATTGCTGACCAATGCCATGCCCGACCATAGTATCGACAACACAAAACCCAGCGTCCTCGATCATGGATTCCATTTTCTTGGCGACAGCACTCCACTTGACTCCAACCTGCATCGATTCGATGGCCAGATTGAGGGCACCCAGGGTTGTATCGAGCAACCGTTCGGCAGTCGGTGAAACGCGACCGACGCGATGAGTATATGCCGCGTCGCCACACCAACCCCGAATTCGACATCCCGTGTCAACGGAAACAATATCTCCGTCTCGAATCACTCGTTTTCCAGGTATGCCGTGAACCAATTCTTCGTTGACAGAAATACAGGTTTCGGCGGGAAACGGAACCGGTCCCCCGTAATTTAAAAACAACGGTTCCGCTCCATAGGACTGAAATGTCTCGCGAACGGCCGCGTTCAATTCGGCTGTGGTCACTCCAGGACGCATCAGACGAGCCATCGCCTGATGGGCCTGCCAGACAATCAATCCCGCGTCACGCATCTTGGCAATTTCGCGCGGGGAACGCAGAATCCTCCGCGCCTTTGGTTTCTTAGGTCGAATCATCATATCATTCAGCAACCGCTGTCTTCTTTTTCGGCTTATAGATCTCAGTGGATGTGCCGTAGAAAATCTCACCGGCGTTCATCAATGTTTCGCTGAGCGTAGGATGGGCATGGACACTTTCGGTCAGATCGCGGATATGGCATCCCATCTCGATTGCCAACACGGCTTCGGCAATCAATTCACCAGCACCGGATCCGACAATCCCACAGCCAATGACTTGTTCCGTCGCTGGGTCGATTAACCATTTGGTCAGGCCGTCGGTTCGGGAAATCGCTTGAGCGCGCCCGCTGGCTGCCCAGGGATAAACGCAGGCCTCGTAGGCTCGCCCCGATTTCTTCGCTTCGTCTTCTGTCAAACCAGCCCAAGCGATTTCGGGATCGGTGAAAACGACTGCGGGAATCGCTCGTTTGTCAAAACTAATAGTGTGCCCTTGAATGACTTCCACAGCCGTTCGGCCTTGATGCGTGGCCTTGTGAGCCAACATCGGTTCGCCGGCAGCGTCCCCAATCACATAAATATTGGGAACCGTCGTCCGCAATTGG
>JBGSIY010000811.1:0-3077 GCA_041742275.1 Pirellulaceae bacterium
GACTAAGAAAGTAATCAAGGCTTTTCAGTATTGAATCCATTTGTCCTCCGATTCGTGAGTGACTAATCTTCCGCCGCAGGGGACGGTCTACCCCATGCGGCCAATACTACCGACGCCCCGCTCTTTTAAAATGAAGTAAAACATCAAGTCTACAGAAGATTCGCGACCATTGCAGCAAATGAGGGGGATGTAACTGCGTCTTTAATGGAATTTCGACAACGATTGGGGCAAGCTGCTGTTAAATAAGGCTTCTCTGTCAAACAGAGATTTTTAGAGTTACAGACCAATTTGGGCGGTCCGGTCGCGGAAATACGATTTCGGGGCGAAGTGCGAACGCTCTCTGTCTGGTTCTGGTCGAGCCAAGAAACTCCGAAACCCTTGGGAAACAACTAAGAAATCCGAGAGGTTTAATACTAGCTAGGTTTCTCCGTTAGGTCGTACCCTCTGAAATTCTGCGGATTTGAAAGGCTCCCTAATGAGTCTCGAACCGGATGCAGACATATTTACAAATCGTACGGTTGCGAGTCCACGAAACCGCCTCCACTAACACGGTCACCGCAAGGTGACCTCAAGCAAACAGACCCGCTGGTTCACCCCAGCGGGTCTTTGCATTTCTACGCGGGTTTTCGCGGTTCTTTCGCGTGTAGATTTTCGCAACCACTTTTCGTCGAATGACTCACCCCGCGTCGATTTTGGTACCCGAAGGCCTCAAACGGCTATTTTGGCGGTTTTGCCTGTAAACGACGGGATGAAAGTGAGTCCCGCATCGACGGCACGGTACATTGATCATCAAACGGTCACTTCGATAGTTTCATGCATGTTGAACTCGCATTTGAGTTCTTGAAATGGGAAAGAGTCTTCCCCTTCACCCAGAATAGCTTTCTCGGGAACCCCAAGGTAAACTCGACGTTTGGCGAATTGAAAGTCATTCGTCGGGAGCTGTTGTTTTGGTTAAAATCGAGTTTTGCTTTTTCTCGCCAACTGTAGTCAATGTCTCAAGTCACCCACATTTTGAACCTGATCAAAGCAGGTGATCCATTAGCAGCCAATGATCTATTGCCGTTGGTCTATGACGAGCTGCGCAAACTGGCCAAAGCGCGAATGCGGCAAGAAGCCCCCAATCACACGCTCGGTGCAACGGCTCTGGTCCATGAAGCCTATTTGCGACTCGTTGGCAACGACAGTGGCCAGGCTTGGGAGAACAAGGGGCATTTCTTTGCGGCCGCGGCCGAAGCGATGCGGCGCATCTTGATCAATCACGCGCGCGACAAGGCAACGATCAAACGAGGGATCGGGTGGCAACGAATCTCACTGGACAATATCGTTATACCGGGTGCCGTTGACCCTGCTAAGTTTTTTGCGTTTAACGACACCTTAGACCGGCTGGTTGAACTGGATCCGCAGGCCGGTGAAGTCGCCAAACTGCGCATCTTTGCCGGTCTGACGATTCCAGAAATAGCTGAAGTACTAAATTTGGGCGCCAGGACAGTGGACCGCCTATGGGCGTTCGCTCGAGCCTGGTTGCGAACCCAAATTAGCGACAATTGAACTGCAATTCACTAAAGCCTGTTTCCGGCTGAAAATTATATTTACCGCGTGGGCTTCCCGCTCAGATGGCAAATGAGGCTGGACGCCCGCGAACGAAATTGTATTACTCAGAACAAAGCGGTACCTATCCACTCTTTGAGAATTTTCGAAACATTTGTTGGCGCGATTTGGCACGGAACCGGGCACTATTTTATGAGGACTAACCGGAAAGCTGTTTTCAATGCCAGACGAATTTGAACTCGTTCGCAATCAGTTTATTGCCGCTCTAGAATTTGAGGGGCTCGAGGCGCAGTTGCAATACGCAGCGGAGCAATGTGGCAACACTCCCGAGCTGTTTGACAAACTTGCAGCGATGATTCGAGCCCATCATCAAACGGAAGGCTTGCTGGCATCCGAATCCGAGGGAACACCAACGGCGCTCGATGCAGATGAAAGAATTGGCACCCGAATCGGCCCCTACAAACTGCTACAGCAGATTGGTGAAGGCGGCATGGGCGTGGTCTATATGGCCGAACAGACGGATCCAGTCGAGCGAAGGGTGGCCTTAAAAATCATCAAACCCGGCATGGATTCACGACAAGTGATCGCGCGATTTGCCGCCGAGCAGCAAGCTCTCGCGATGATGGATCATCCGAACATTGCCCGCGTACTGGAGGCAGGAACGACAGCGAATGGGCAACCCTTTTTTGCTATGGAACTGGTCAACGGCCTCTCAATTACGAAATTCTGTGATCAACAACATTTCAACGCCCGCGAGCGGCTGAAACTGTTCATTCCTGTGTGCCAAGCCGTACAGCATGCCCATCAGAAAGGGATCATCCACCGTGATCTCAAGCCCAGCAATATTTTGGTCGCCATGTTCGACGATCGACCGGTCCCTAAAGTGATCGATTTTGGGGTCGCCAAAGCCGTTAGTCAGCGGCTAACCAATATGACGATGTTTACCGCCCTCGGTCAAATAGTTGGAACGATTGAATACATGAGCCCTGAACAGGCTCAGCAAAATCAACTCGATGTCGACACACGCAGTGATATCTATTCTCTGGGCGTGGTTCTCTTCGAACTTCTGGCGGGGGACACGCCGTTTGACCGAAAGCGTCTTCGCGAGGTCGCATTTGAGGAATTACTGCGGATTATTCGCGAAGAGGAGCCGCCCCGGCCAAGCGTCAAGTTGAGCAGCAGTCAATCTTTGCCATTGATCGCCGCGAATCGTCGGATCGAGCCCCAAAAACTTGGCTTGCTGGTTAAGGGTGACCTGGACTGGGTCGTTATGAAAGCGTTAGCGAAGGATCGCGCGCAGCGTTACGAAACTGCGAATGGACTTGCCCGTGATGTGCAACGCTACTTGAACGGAGAGGCAGTCGTCGCTCGTCCGCCGTCATGGAGTTATCTAACTTCACGATTTGTTCGGAGAAACCGCGGTTTGGTGTTGGCAACTGCTTCGATCTTAGTCACGTTGCTGGCTGGTTTGGTCACCAGTCTGGTCTTCGCCGCTTGGGCATTGCAGGAGCGCTCGCATGCAGAATTTC